>NZ_JBHUEM010000016.1:0-42658 GCF_042680805.1 Bacillus salitolerans
GAGAAGTTCTTGTCCGCACATAACTGAAATCTAATGAAAAAAGTGAAATCGATGACACGATTTCACTTTTTTTCATATAGAGAAGCTAGTTATGTCCCAGCCTCTTTCATTTTTGATAAAGTTCAGCATAGTTTCTAGTGTTTAGTTCATACAATGTTACGGCTAAATCCAGCCCCAGCGCCAAGCCAAGATGAAATGGCGAAGACCTTTGCCATCTCATCCTACTCGAGGTCAAATACCCTGTCATGAATAACAGGGAAAACCACCCTTTTTTATGACAGGACATTTGCTCTGCCCTTAGGCTAAACGGGGCACATGCGCTTTTTGTTTTGAAAAACTGAGCAATCGCTAGCGCGCTGAATATCATGTTTCCCAAATTTTCTAAAAATATTAAAGGAATTTTAAGGGGAAAAGCTAATAGTCATATACAGGGAGGTGAAAGCTTTTGAAGAGATTGTTTATGATCGTCATCGTCATGACCATGTTAGCCTCGTGTGGTGTGGAGCGGGGAATTCCAAGCACGACCCTTGAGGAACCTAGTAGTGGTCAATCTTCAGCACAAGACAATCGTAATGTCTTATATTATGCTGAATCAAATTTTCCGTTAATAGACGTTGTTAAGAGCAGTTTCAATCAACAAGATATGACGAGAATTTTTCTAGCGGAAAATAAAACAATTGAAGATGTGGCGAATGAACTTTTGGAACATGTAAAAAGCAAGCCTATTGAAGTGAGTCAAAATACAGGTGAAAAGCAAGTATTGGTTTATGACAATTATTTTGCCACTTTAACGAAAGATCCGAATAATGAGTCTAATACGTTTTTAGAAATTGCAACGTATGGATTTGTTAGAGATAATTATCAGCCAGATTTTTTTGATGGACTGCTCGTATTATGGCTTTTAGATGAAGTCCTTGATGTTGATGATTGGGGGAAAAAACAAAAGAAACGTTGCACTGATTCAGGTGAAAATTGTTACAGAACCTATGGTAATATAGGCGGAGGCTTTAAGGGTCCAGTTGGCCAACCATCATTGCGTGGCGGGTCATCAAATGTTAGAGGCGGAGGACCAGGAACAGGAAAATAAACGATATAGGAGGAGAAGATATGGGTCCATTTTTATTAACACTATATTATTTTATCATAGCGGTTATCGTGGTGATTATTGGTTTACTCGTATTTGAATCGCTTACAAAAAAATACAAGGATTGGGAAGAGATAAAGAACGGTAACCATGCTGTCGCGTTATCGATTGCTGGTAAAATTATCGGAATATGTATTATTCTATCCTTTTCGGTGTATCACAGTGTCAAAATAACGGATACGTTAATTTGGGGAGCTTTTGGTGTATTTCTGCAAATGGTGGCGTATTTATTATTTGAAGTACTTACACGAAAGTTTTCTGTGGAAGAGCAGTTGCATAAAGGAAACATAGCGGTTGGTATTGTTACCTTCTCAGTTTCAGTTGGATTAGCGTTTGTAATAGGAGCTTCTATTACATAACAGCATTCCCCTCGAACATTTGACTAAAGGGGGGATGGTTTACATTATGAGAAAGGTGATTTTATCATGTATCAGGACGATATACGAAAAAGTAAAGCCATCTATTGGGCATCAGGGATTGTATCGATATGTGGCATTATTTTTGAAGTTCTATTTGGGGCAA
The DNA here is from genome assembly GCF_042680805.1 of Bacillus salitolerans. NCBI lineage: Bacteria > Bacillati > Bacillota > Bacilli > Caryophanales > Bacillaceae > Bacillus > Bacillus salitolerans. Next base: position 1,667 of record NZ_JBHUEM010000016.1, read on the forward strand.
TTGGTTCTTACATATTAGGAGATGGAGTGAAACAGTATACGTTGACGATCTCTTTGTTCCTAACTGGAATGGGCATAGGGGCTTCTTTAAGCGAATTTGTAACAAAGCGACTTCTCCTTTCGTTTGTGTGGATTGAATATTCTATTGCGATTATAGGAGGGTTCTCAAGCTTTCTCCTGTTTGGAATCAATGCTTATTTAAGTTCAGGTACAGATGCATTATTTCTTTATTCTATTACGTTAATTGTCGGAATGTTAACAGGGGTAGAATTGCCCATACTCATACGAAAAGCGAATGAGATAGGGGTAACGCTGAATAAAAGTACAGCCAGGGTTCTATTTTCTGACTATGCTGGTGGATTAATCGGTGGCTTACTATTTGTATTTTTATTACGTCCACAGTTGGGTATGGTAAAAACAGCTTTTTTTGTAGCCCTCATAAATGTGATGGTGGCCCTTTGGATATTATTTTACTTTCGAAGCGAAATGCCGAAATTTAAGCTCCATGTTATCTCTGGTGTGTCTATATTTCTTATTTTAATTGGGGGGCTTTTGTTCGGGGAAGAGGCAGCATTTTCATTTGAACAAAAGATGTACCGTGATCCGATTGTCTATGCAGAGGAAACCTCTTACCAACGAATCATATTGACAAAAGAGCAAGGTGATGTTCGGTTATTTCTAGATGGACAGCTTCAATTCAGCTCAGCTGATGAGTATCGATATCACGAAATGCTCGTCCATCCGGCTATGCTGACATCTGCTCAGCCTCAGCACGTACTCGTGCTAGGAGGCGGAGACGGCTTAGCTGTAAGAGAACTATTAAAATATGAGGATGTTTCTACGATAACTGTAGTAGACTTAGATCCGAAAGTTGTTAAGCTTGGAATGAATCATCCAGATCTAATCAATTTAAATGAGCACTCTCTATCAAATTCAAAGGTGAAAATCATCAACAAGGATGCGTTTGAATATGTTGAAAATCATGCTGGATTTTATGATGTAATCTTAGTTGATTTACCTGATCCGAACAATGAAGGGCTTAACAAGTTATATACTGTGGAGTTTTATTCGTTACTTCGAAACCATTTATCCCCTGGTGGTTCTTTAAATGTGCAAGCAACTAGTCCAATTTTTGCAAGAGAGGTTTATTGGACGATTAACAAGACAATTGAAGCAACTGGGCTATATACGAAAAACTTGCATCTTGATATACCAAGCTTCGGTAACTGGGGGTTTGTACTTGCCAAACGGGAAGAATTTGATTTAAACGATACTGAAGTATCCATTTCAACGAAATATTTAACGAAAGATGCTCTTATAGCTTCTACACATTTTGGTAAAGATGTGGATGAGAACGTTATGAATGAAAATGGAGAAAAAATAGAATTACAAATAAATTCGCTTGTTCGACCGATTCTAATCGAACTGTATGAAAAGGCTTGGTTACATTATTAACACTATCGAAGGGAGAGGAAGAGAATTGAAAGTTTCTTTTCACGGACATGCAGTAGTCAAAGTTGAGACCAATGGGAAAACGATTTTATTTGATCCGTTCCTAACAGGTAATTCCTTAACAGATTTGAATGCAAGTGAGGTCAAAGCAGATGTCATTTTATTAACACACGGCCATAACGATCATGTAGGAGATACAGTAGAAATTGCGAAGAGAAACGGATCACTTGTGGTTGCTCCATTTGAGCTAGCTTCTTTTTTAAGTCAGAAAGGAGTATCTGCTCACCCTATGCATATCGGAGGAGCATACGATTTCGATTTCGGCCGCGTTAAGCTAACGCAAGCCTTTCATGGATCTTCTTATGAGGAACATGAACAAATTATCTATACAGGAATGCCAAGTGGAATATTATTAACGATTCATGACAAGACCATTTTTCATGCAGGAGATACGGCTTTATTTTCAGATATGAAATTAATAGGGGATCGAAATAAAATTGATCTTGCTTTTCTCCCTATTGGGGATAATTTTACGATGGGACCTGAGGATGCTGCACAAGCAGCAGAGTGGCTTCAGGCTAAAGTGACAGTCCCAATACATTTTAATACATTTCCTTTAATTAATCAGGATCCAAAGCGTTTTGTGAGCCTAGTAAAGAATGGATCTGCAAAAGTACTAGAGATTGGTGAAGCGATAGAATTATAAGCGTGAACAGAAGCAAAAAGGACAGTTTTTGCTTCTTTTTTATGTTTTCATGCATACATATGAATGAAACAAGCTATGGGGGGATACATGTGAAAAACCGGTTAATTCTATGTTTGTTAATCTGTGCTGTATTAATGTATTATGCTATTCCTAGAATTACCCTACATTTCTCAGGAGTCGATGGTGTGTTTGCATTTTTCTGGCTTATTCTTGCCCTTTTCGTGATTGGCGGAAACTTAGCAGGGTTGCTTTATTCCCAGAAGAAAAATACAAGGAGAAAAGAAATGGGGCGGTATCGCTCTAAGCACAAACGCAAGTTTCTTTCAGAACATTGAACGAAAAGCCTTTCGCCCTTATAATGAAGCCATAGACTTTAGAATAGTCAATAAGCGAATGCTTTGGAAAAGGGTGAATGGCTTGGCTACAAAACATGAACAAATCCTTCAATACATAGATGAGCTTGAGGTTGGTTATAAAATATCTGTTAGACAAATTGCTAAAGATTTAAATGTAAGTGAAGGAACAGCTTACAGAGCAATTAAAGAAGCAGAAAACAAAGGTTATGTAAGTACAATCGAACGAGTAGGGACAGTCAGGATCGAAAAAAAGAAAAAAGAAAATATTGAAAAGTTAACATATGCAGAGGTTGTAAACATTGTTGACGGGACTGTTTTAGGGGGAAGGGACGGTCTCTATAAAACGTTAAATAAATTTGTTATCGGTGCTATGAAGCTTGAGGCAATGATGAAATATACAGGGGCAGGTAACCTGTTAATCGTAGGGAACCGGACAAAAGCCCATCAACTAGCAATTGAAGCAGGGGCAGCGGTTCTTATTACTGGTGGCTTTGATACGGAAGACTATGTAAAAAAATTAGCAGATGAACTAAAACTGCCAATCATATCGACGAGCTATGACACATTCACGGTTGCAACAATGATCAATCGGGCTATTTATGACCAACTTATAAAAAAAGAAATAGTAGTTGTAGAGGATATCGTTACTCCAATAGATAAAACGATCTACCTACATGTAAATGATAATGTAGAAGTATGGTATGAACAAAATGAGGAATCGAGTCATAGTCGTTTTCCAGTGGTAGATTCAGGTCTAAAAGTTGTAGGTATGGTCACAGGCAAAGATGTTCTTGGGATTGACCGCGGAACCCTAATTGAGAAAATCATGACAAAAAATCCTATTACAGTAAGTGAGATGACATCCGTTGCTTCTGCGGCTCATATGATGATCTGGGAAGGAATAGAAGTTCTCCCTGTAGTTGATCAATATCACAGGTTAAAAGGAATTATAAGTCGTCAAGATGTGTTAAAAGCCTTGCAAGTAATACAAAGGCAGCCTCAAGTTGGTCAAACGCTAGATGATAGTGTCATTCATCAGTTAATAGAGCTAGATAGCACAACAGAAGATGAGGAAATCTATCAATGTGAAGTTACCCCGCAAATGACCAATCATATTGGAACCATTTCGTATGGTGTATTTACGACATTAGTAACAGAAGCAGGTAATCGTGCTTTACGCTCCTACAAGAAAGGTGATCTTGTCGTAGAAAATATTACGATTTATTTCATTAAACCTGTACAAATTGAGAGTCTCATTGAAATCAAGCCGAAGGTCCTTGAAGCAGGGCGTAAGTTTGGAAAAGTTGATATTTCTGTTTATAATGAAGGCATGTTAGTTGGTAAGGCAATGATGATGGTTCAGTTAATTGATAAATAAGAAAAAGCTGGGAGTTCCCAGCTTTTTCTTACTTTTTATTTGCTTCCTCTACTACGAGAGGTAAATAATATTTATAAGCTCTATAACCAGCCCAAGCACTACCTACACCAATGAGGACGAAGATAATACCAATGATCGTTGATAGTGTTGAGGGCTGTGCGATAAAAGAGTTAATAGCAAAAAATGTAACAAATAATCCTAGTGCAACACTTGATTTAGCAGACAGCCATTTTCTGTGCATAGGTGCTTTCACGCGGAAAAATTTAATTTTGAAATAAACGTAAAATGATAGCGATAAAATAATTAAAATCATAAAGACAGGCATTGATGTTCCTCCAGATTTTTTATATGTTCCTCCTTTTATTTTAATCTCTAACGGATTAGATTGCCACCATTAGACAATTCTCGCTTTCAAAACAGAACATATTATGATTAAATAAAGGTATTATTAGGAAAAAAAGGTGACACGTTATGAAAGAGCAAATCATTGAGGCTATCGAAAGATTTGATACAATCATCATTCACAGGCATGTTCGGCCAGATCCTGATGCATACGGCTCGCAATGTGGATTGGCTGAAATATTGAAAGCGTCCTATCCAAAGAAAAATGTCTATACTGTTGGTTATGATGATCCATCACTACGATTTCTTAAGGAAATGGATAGTATTAGTAATGATATATATGAAGATGCGCTTGTTATTATATGTGATACTGCTAACCAAGAGAGAATTTGTGATCAACGTTATCACTTAGGGAATCTAGTTATTAAGATCGATCATCATCCAAATGAAGACCCGTATGGTGATATCGTTTGGGTCGATACGTCAGCTAGTTCAGCGAGTGAGATGATATACGAGTTCTATTTATATGGAATGGATAAGGGACTTGTTTTAACACAGGAAGCTGCTCGTCTCATTTTTGCAGGGATAGTAGGTGATACTGGTAGATTTTTATTTCCAAGTACAAATGTAAAAACATTTAAATATGCTGGAGAGCTTGTAGAAAAAGAGTTTGATTTTCCTAATCTTTATGAGGAACTTTATACGACGCCCATAAATGTAGCTCATTTGAGTGGGTATATCTTACAAAACTTCACGTTATCGAACTACGGTGTAGCTACTATGAAAATAAAAAAAGAAATATTACAAAAGTATGATGTATCACCATCAGATGCCTCACAGCTTGTAGGCTCTCTTGGGAATATTGAAGGAATTATAACGTGGGTATTTTTTGTGGAGGAAGACGATCAAATCCGTGTAAGGTTGCGTTCGAAAGGTCCAATCATTAACACAATTGCAGCCAAATATAGAGGTGGTGGACATCCACTTGCAGCTGGTGCTTCTATTTATTCATGGGAGGAAGCAAATCAAGTTGTAGCTGATTTAGAGCATTTGTGTAATCCGAATACATATGAATGAACAGAAGTTGATAAAGGTGAGGAGAGAGCCTCTTCACCTTTTTTTGCTATTAAGTGATAAAGGTTTTCCTATTTCAAATTGTATTCTATCGTGACCAAGCTTTAGTAGAAGACACCGCAAAAGAAAAAACGAAGCTTTTATTGGCGATTGAGGACGTGGTGCCAGCTAAGTTTTCTACGGGATGAAAGTGCAAAAGAGAGGTGAAAAAGTAGTCTAGTGTGCGGACTAGTTTTGGATTTCTAGGTTTTCCTCGACAGGTTCTAAATGATTCTTCACTGGAATAAACCATGAACCTATGTTTGTGTTGTCGACGTAAACTTCAATATTTAAAGCTTGTAACTCTTTTAATAATAAATTTGCCACTTCTTTTGTTTCTGCGTAAGCTGAATATCCGCTTAAGATTTGTTGAAGCTTTTCCCGAACTAATTGTTTACGATTAATGATCAAATTTCCCACCTCCTAAAAAATTTCCATTTGTGCCTATCTTTATTGTATACAAAATGGAGGAGGATTGCTATTATTTTCAGAATATTTTCACCAATTGTTCAAATTTACCTTATTCCTCATGAAATCGCATAGATACTTCCACATCCAAATTTGTGTATAGTAAATAGAGACCACGCACTTCTAACCTATATCTCTTCTCATCAATTGTAATGACTTTGTTTTCAATTGTTCGTTTTATTAGCTCCCTACTTTCGTAAACTGTGCTGATTTCTTTTGCGATTAAATGATTAATATCATGTTTAGCACCTTTTTCTATCTCATACTTTCGAAGTGAATCCAGCTTATATCTCTCCGCATTCAGCAGCTTTACATTGATCTCTTGTAAGGTAATCCCTTTTTTATTTTCTTCATTTAATTTTTCGTAATCCTTTTTCCAAATATCGATATCTTGTTTTAAATTCATGATTTCTTTCGCTTGTTTTGATATATGAATAATTTGGGCATCCTGGTATTCTCCATACATATAGGCAAAGATTATCCAACTAATTAAACCACCGCACACAGCCCCGGCAAAAAATCGCTGCCATGTTTTTTTTTCATAAAGAGCTGGTATTCTCATACGTTAGAATCCTCGTGAGCTAACCAGCTAATAATAAGTGCTCCTGTTTGTGCACCACCGGTTGCTGAACAAATGACTAAAAATTGTTTCATAATATCCCTCGTATTTGCTTCAAAGATACCCTTCTCAAAGCTATAAAATGCATCGAATGATCCACCAATTGCTGCTACGATAGCCCAAATTTTTAGATTGCTAGCATAACGGAGCATTGTAAGTAAAGGAGGATTTCCAACAAAAAAGGCCCCTAATCCACCGACAATACACCCCCCAAGAATAACCCCTAATGCTATAAAATAACTGTTAAAGAAAAAAACGATGAAACCTGTTTTTTCACCCATTTTCATTCCACCCTCTCTCTTTATCATTTATATGGACAGTCCCTAGGAAGTATGTTTTGATTTCGTCTCTTCCTATCCTCTATAATGAAAAAAAGATCTAGAAACAGAAGGTGGGGGAAAAATGGATTTTGTTCACCTCCAAGTAAAGAGTGCTTATAGTTTATTATCAAGTACTTGTAAAATTGAGGATCTAGTAAGACGAGCTCATGAGCTAGGATTCACCTCATTAGCTATTACAGATGAAAATGTGATGTATGGGGTTATTCCATTTTATAAAGAATGCGTATCAAAAGGAATTCGTCCCATTATCGGTTTGACTGTATCTGTGTTTGGGGATGACGCAACCGGCATCACATATCCTCTTATTCTACTTGCTAAAAACAAAGCGGGTTATCAAAACTTGATAAAGATTAGTAGTACAGTCCAAACGAAAAGCCGAAATGGAATCTCAAAAAAATGGGTTGCTGCCTATAAAGAAGGGCTCATTGCTATTACTCCTGGGCGCGAGGGGGAGATTGAACAATACATTCTTCAAGATGAAATGTCGCGTTCAATGGAAGTCGCAAAGTATTGGCAAGATGTATTCGGGTCTAATTTTTATCTGTCCCTACAAGATCATTCATTACTAGAAGAGAGAAAGATTACAAAAGAGCTAATACATATCAGTCATCAATTGGACATACCATTAGTGGTAACCAATGATGTTCACTATCTTCAAAAAGAAGACCACTTTGTTCATGAGTGTCTATTGGCCATAAAAAATGGTGTGAAATTAGCTGACGAAGAAACAATAACACTGTCAAAGCATGAGTATTTTCTAAAATCGAAAGAAGAGATGATAAACCTATTTACCGGCTATGAAGACGCACTGTCTAATTCCGCTAAAATAGCAACCAATTGCCATGTCGAATTTCAGTTCAAGGATAGGCATTTGCCAAAATACCCAGTTTCTGAAACGACAACCTCACACCAATTCTTGGAAGAATTATGCCTTTCTAACCTGAAAAATAGAGGGCTAGATCGTTCACCTTATATTTCAAGACTTCAATATGAGTTAAAGATCATAAAAGAGATGGAGTTTAGTGATTACTTTTTAATCGTGTGGGATTTTATGAAATATGCTCATGACCACAATATTCTCACTGGCCCTGGTCGTGGTTCAGCAGCAGGATCATTAGTAGCTTATGTACTTTCGATTACAAATGTGGATCCGATTAAGTACAACTTACTATTCGAACGATTTTTAAATCCTGAACGCGTATCAATGCCCGATATCGATATTGATTTTCCAGACGACCGGCGTGATGAGGTCATTCAGTATGTTCAGAAGAAATACGGGGGGCTTCATGTAGCGCAAATCATTACATTTGGAACATTATCAACAAAAGCTGTATTACGTGACGTCGGAAGAGTGTTGGGGATACCTCCAAAGGAAGCTGATGCAATTGCTAAAAAGATACCAAGTCGACTTGGTATTACTTTATCCGAGGCCTATAGTGAATCAGATACGTTCAGGCAACATATTGAGCAATCATCGATTACAAAGAAACTATTTGAGGTAGCAAAAAAGTTAGAGGGTATACCTAGACATAGTTCCACGCATGCTGCAGGTATCATTATAAGTGAAAAGCCACTAACAGATATGGTTCCTATTCAGGATGGGCAACAAGGAGTTTATTTAACTCAATACTCAATGGACTTATTAGAGGACATTGGTTTATTAAAAATGGACTTTCTAGGACTCCGAAATTTAACGATTTTAGATCGAATATTAGAACGAATTCGCATTGATAAACGTGTTTCCCTTCAACTTGAGGACATCCCACTTGATGATGAAAAAACTTTTGAACTACTAAGTAAAGGGGACACAACAGGGGTATTTCAGTTAGAGTCTTCAGGGATGAGAAGTGTACTGCAACGGTTAAAACCAACTCACTTTGAGGATATTGTAGCAGTTAATGCTTTATATAGGCCAGGTCCGATGGAAAATATCCCTGTGTATATAAAGAACAAAAGGCAACCAGATAACATACAGTATCCGCATGAAGATTTAGTCGACATTTTAAAAAGCACAAACGGTGTGATTGTCTACCAAGAACAAATTATGCAAATTGCCGCAAAAATGGCAGGATTCTCACTTGGTAAAGCAGACTTATTAAGACGAGCCGTTAGTAAAAAACAGAAAGAAGTGTTAGATGCAGAACGGAAGAATTTTGTTGAGGGCTGTTTAAAAAAGGGATACGAAAAACAAACTGCCCATATCATATATGATTTGATTGTAAAATTTGCGAATTACGGCTTTAACCGAAGTCATGCTGTTGCATACAGCTTGATTGCTTATCAGTTAGCATACTTAAAAGCAAATTTCCCTCTTTATTTTATGACATCGTTATTAACAAGTGTCCTAGGTAATGAGGAAAAAATTGCCCAATACATCCGTGAAGCAAAAATGAAGGAGCTAACCGTTTTACCCCCTTCTATCAATAAAAGTACATATCCGTTTATGGTACAAGGGAATTCAATCCGCTTTAGTCTTGCTGCGATTAAAAATGTGGGTGCTCAAACAATTAAGAAAATTTTATATGTGCGAAAATCTGGACCGTTTCAGGATTTGTTTGATTTTTGTGTTAGGACTGGTACAAATCGAAAAACAATGGAATCTTTACTATTTGCAGGTTGCTTTGACGAATTTGGAGAGGAACGGTCTACGTTATTAGCTAGTTTAGATGTGGCGATTGATTATGCGGAGCTTGTTAAACCTGATAAAGAAGGTCAGCTCGACTTTTCGTTTGAGGAGGAGCTTCTATTAAAACCTCAATACGTAAGGGTTAGCCCTTTTAAGGAAGAAGAAAAACTCAGGTTTGAAATGGAGGCACTTGGTTTCTACTTGTCCAATCATCCTGTCTCTGCCTATAAAACATACTGGGCTGATTTTATGCCCACACTGATATCAAAGGTTAAAGAGGAGTTTATTGGAAAAAAGTGCACCATTGTCGCACTTATTGGCAATGAACGAACCATTCGGACAAAAAAAGGAGAGCAGATGTCCTTCTTAGTTTTAAGTGATCCGGGTGGAGAAATAGAAGGGACTGTTTTTCCAAGGGAATATAGGGAATATCACCATCTGTTAACCGTTGGAAATGTCCTATTGTTAACAGGTAAAGCAGATCTACGTAATGGGGAAGTACAGTTTATCATTCAAACAGTAAAGAGTATGGATGATTTAAAGGAAAAAAATCATAACAAGAAGTTGTTCTTAAAAATAGAGCAAGCATATGAAAACCAAGATACTTTATCTCAATTAAAGCAGTTATTCAAGCAGTTTCATGGAGATACTGAAGTTGTAGTCTATTATGAAGATTCACAGAAGACATTAAAATTACCAAAAGAATTAAAGATAAATCCTACAAATGAGTGCTTGAATAAGATTCAAGACGTGATAGGAAAGAAAAACGTCGTATTAAAAACTTTTTAATCCTTTACATATGGCGGAATTTTGTTATATTGTTAAATAGTCAGTGTGGTCAGACCACTTTGATCAACTGACGATACACAAGGAGAGTGAACTGTTTTATGTCTACACTAAAAGAAGAAGCACTACATATTCATCGAATTAATCAAGGGAAACTAGAATCCAAATCAAAAGTACAAGTACGAAATGCATATGATTTAAGTTTAGCTTATTCACCTGGTGTTGCTGAACCATGTAAGGCAATCTATGACGATAAAAATAAAGTATATGAATATACAATGAAAGGTAACATGGTCGCAGTAGTATCAGACGGTACGGCTGTGTTAGGACTAGGTAACATTGGCCCAGAGGCTGCCATGCCAGTAATGGAAGGAAAAGCTGTCTTGTTCAAGAGTTTTGCTGGTGTTGATGCATTCCCAATTTGTTTAAATACAACGGATGTTGAGAAAATCATTGAAACAGTAAAATTACTGGAACCAACCTTCGGCGGTGTTAATTTAGAAGATATTGCTGCACCTAACTGCTTTGTTATAGAAGAAAGACTAAAAAAAGAAACGAATATCCCTATCTTCCATGATGATCAACATGGAACAGCCATCGTAACCGTAGCAGGACTTGTTAATGCCCTTAAGCTTGTGGGCAAGTCAATGTCAGAAATTAAAGTTGTAGCAAACGGTGCTGGTGCAGCTGGTATAGCGATTATAAAACTATTATACCGATACGGCGTTAGAGATATTATTATGTGTGACTCTAAAGGTGCCATTTATGATGGTAGACCTTATGGAATGAATAGTGTAAAACAAGAGGTTGCTGAATATACAAATAGAGACAAAGTGGAAGGAACATTAGCAGATGTTATGAAGGATGCTGATGTGTTTATTGGAGTCTCTGTTGAGGGTGCCTTAACGAAAGAAATGATCCGTGAAATGAACGAAGACCCAATAATTTTTGCAATGGCAAATCCAAATCCAGAAATTATGCCTGAGGATGCAAAAGAAGCTGGTGCAAGGGTAATTGGAACAGGACGTTCCGATTTCCCTAACCAAGTAAACAACGTTCTTGCATTTCCAGGTATATTCAGAGGGGCTCTAGACGTTAGAGCAACCCATATAAATGAAAAAATGAAAATCGCTGCTGTTGAAGCAATTGCAAGTCTTATCTCAGAAGCTGAATTAACAGCAGATTATGTTATTCCAGCACCATTCGATCCACGGGTTGCTCCTGCAGTTGCAGCTGCAGTTGCGCAGGCTGCAATGGAAACGGGTGTCGCAAGAATACAAGTAGAACCTAATGAAGTGGCAGAGAAAACTCGAAGGTTAGCCATCATTGGAAAAAGTGAGTGATTAGTAGCTGTGTCAATCCCACAGTCGAAGGTGTACATTGAGACTATTAAGGAAATTCATAAAATAATTGCAGAGGATTCCCTTCAGCCTGGAGATAAGATTCCTTCTGAACGAGAGCTGTCTGATCGATTAAAGGTTGGCCGATCTTCACTTAGAGAAGCCCTTAGAGCTCTTGAGCTTCTTGGTCTTATTGAAACACGAAGAGGTGAAGGAACGTTTGTAAAGGATTTTGGTGGTCATCATTTGGTGGAATTAATCGGTAATTTTATTCTGCAAAATGAAAAAGCTAAAAGTGATTTAATTGAAACAAAAAGCATTCTAGAAGAGCAAGCGATTCTCCTAGCTTGTACTAGAATTGAGGAACGGTTCTTGGAACAATTAAATGCTTTGATCAAGCAAAGGGATCAAAGCTTTCAACATGAATTTATGAAAACGATAGTTCTGTCTACTGGAAATAGACTTCTCTTAAAAATATGGGCCCTTCTAGCTCAATATACTGCTCCTATCATAGAGGAACAGGAGGTTCGTGATTTTTCGCTATATGAACAGCTTATAGCTCAAATTGATGAAGGCAAGGCTGATGGAGCAATCCAAATGTATCGAAAATTAGAATCGTAAATTATTTGTCGAATGCATGACGACAATCTTTTACAACATCTTGCATTCATTTTCAGTAAAGTATAAGGACAAAGGGCACTTTTGATAGAAAAGTAGCCTATTTAAAAATAGACTCTCTAAAGAGCTGGGAGGTTCAACATTGATAAAAGATTTGTTCACGAAGAAGAAGAAATACGCCACAATTCCATCTGAACAAAACAGGCAGGATGTTCCTGAAGGAATTATGTCCAAGTGTCCGAATTGTAAAAAAATCATGTATACTAAAGAACTAATTAAAAATTTAAGGGTATGTATGAACTGTGACTACCACTACTCAATGACAGCTTTTGAGAGAGTTGAAAGCTTATTAGATGAAGGTACTTTTAGTGAAATTGACAAAGATATGATTTCTGAAAATCCACTAGGTTTTCCAGATTATTTAGAGAAGTTAGCTAAAGATCGAGAAAAAACAGGCTTAAACGAAGCTGTTTTAACGGGAGAAGGCAAGATTGATGGTCACCCAGTGGTCATTGCTATCATGGATTCTACTTTCCGAATGGCAAGCATGGGCTCTGCAGTTGGTGAAAAGATTGCTAGAGCAGTTGAGCATGCCATGGAATTAAAAGTACCTTTTATTGTATTCACTGCATCTGGTGGTGCAAGAATGCAAGAGGGTGTTCTGAGTTTAATGCAAATGGCGAAGATTAGTGCAGTTCTAAAGAAGTTTAGTAATGAAGGGTTGCTTTATATTTCAATTATGACTCACCCTACAACTGGAGGGGTAACAGCAAGCTTTGCCTCAGTTGGTGACTATAATTTTGCAGAACCGGGTGCGTTAATTGGTTTTGCAGGGAGACGAATTATTGAACAGACGATACGAGAAGATTTACCTGAGGATTTCCAAACAGCTGAATTCTTACTAAAGCATGGTCAGCTTGATAGCGTTATTCATCGTGCCGAAATGAGAGAAACGTTAAGTAATATACTAGAAATTCATAGGCCGGGAGGGAAACTAGAGTGTTAGGAGAATTAGAATTTGAACGACCGGTGAACGAGCTAAAAAAGAAAATTGCAGAGTTAAAAGAATTTACAAAGCACGCGGATGTTGATTTATCTAGTGAAATTGATAAGCTGGAAAAAAGATTAGAAAAACTAGAATCAGAAGTATATACAAATTTAAGACCATGGGATCGTGTACAAATTGCTAGACATCCTGAGAGGCCAACAACACTAGATTATATCAAATACTTGTTTACAGGATTCTTTGAGTGTCATGGTGATCGTTACTACGGGGATGATCAAGCAATTGTCTCTGGTATTGCTAAGTACCATGGTTTGCCTGTTACTGTCATTGGACATCAACGCGGGAAGGATACAAAGGAGAATCTTCGCCGTAATTTCGGTATGCCTCACCCAGAGGGATATCGTAAAGCACTCCGTCTTATGAAGCAGGCAGAGAAATTTAATCGTCCGATTATTTGTTTCTTAGATACTAAAGGCGCTTTTCCTGGAAAGACAGCTGAAGAAAGAGGACAGGGGGAAGCTATTGCAAAGAACTTATTTGAAATGGCTGGTCTTTCTGTACCGATCATTTGTATCGTAATTGGAGAAGGAGCAAGTGGGGGTGCATTAGCGATTGGCGTAGGAAACCACGTGTTCATGCTAGAAAACTCATGGTATTCAGTTATCTCGCCTGAAGGTGCAGCAGCTCTATTATGGAAAGATGCTGGTCTAGCAAAAAAAGCAGCTGAAACGATGAAAATTACTGCTCCAGACTTAAAGGAGTTAGGTGTTATTGATGATATCATTCCAGAAGTAAAAGGCGGTGCTCACCGTGATGTAGTTGAGCAGGCCAACTTGGTTGATCAATACCTCTTAAAATCCTTGAAGGAATTAATTCAGTATGAAAAAGACGAGCTAATCGAGCATCGTTTTGAAAAATATAAAAATATCGGACAATTTACATTTGTAAACGATACCATTAGTGTAAAGTAAGGATACGTGCATCTAAGAGTGACCTCTGAGATGCACGTTTTGCTTTTCATATGTATTGTTTTCACTATTCCTTCATGTTATTTTAAATACGATGGAATGAGTATAAAACCACTTCCACATACTATACATATGTGTTTTTTTACATACTGATTAAAATAAATTTAAGTTCGTTATGATCATATTGAGAGGTGAAACGATGAAAAAAATAGGTGTTCTAACAAGTGGAGGGGACTCTCCAGGTATGAATGCAGCCGTTCGTGCTGTAGTAAGAAAGGCAATTTTTCATAACATCGAAGTATATGGAATCTATCAAGGTTATACAGGTTTGATGACAGGACAAATCAAAAAATTAGAGCTTGGTTCCGTCGGTGATATTATTCACCGTGGTGGGACATTTCTTTACTCTGCAAGGTCAGAAGAGTTTAAGACGATTGAGGGGCAGAAAAAAGGAATTGAGCAACTGAATAAACATGGCATTGAAGGAATTGTTGTTATCGGAGGAGATGGTTCGTATCGGGGTGCTGAAAAGCTTACAGAACATGGTTTTCCATGTGTCGGTGTACCAGGTACCATTGATAACGATATTCCAGGTACTGACTTTACGATTGGTTTTGATACAGCATTAAATACGGTTATCGATGCCATTGATAAAATTCGAGACACGGCAACCTCACATGAACGTACATATATAATAGAGGTAATGGGTCGGCATGCAGGTGATATTGCACTTTGGGCTGGACTTGCAGGTGGGGCAGAAACAATCTTAATCCCCGAGGCAAATTTTGATATGAATGATATTACCGCAAGATTAACTAGAGGACATGAACGTGGTAAGCGTCATAGTATTATTGTTGTGGCAGAAGGAGTTGGAAGTGGTGTTGAGATTGGAAAGCAAATTCAAGAATCAACAGGCTTTGAAACTCGCGTAAGTGTTCTTGGACACATACAACGTGGAGGCTCTCCGACTGCATTTGATCGAGTTCTTGCTAGTCGCCTAGGTGCTAGGGCGGTTGAACTGTTATTAGAAGGAAAGAAAGGCCGAGCTGTTGGAATTAAAAGTAATCAACTTGTTGACTTCTCAATCTCGGAAGCACTCTCCCAAACGCACACGGTTGATTTAAGTATGTATAAGCTTTCCACAGAATTATCCATATAACAATATTCATGATATTAATTTGATTAAAGGAAGTGTAATGAATGATGCGCAAAACAAAGATTGTTTGTACCATTGGACCTGCTAGTGAAACAGTTGAAAAGCTAGTTGAACTGATGGAAGCGGGGATGAATGTTGCGAGATTAAATTTCTCACACGGTAACTTTGAAGAGCATGGTAATCGGATCAAGAATATTAGAGAAGCAGCAGCAATGGTTGGAAAAACAGTTGCAATTCTTCTAGATACAAAAGGTCCAGAAATAAGAACGCACACGTTTGAAAATGGTTCGGCTGAATTAGTGTCTGGTGCTGAAGTCACCATTTCAATGGAAGAAGTAGTAGGTACGGCAGAGCGTTTTTCAGTTACCTATTCCAATTTAATTCATGATGTTGAAGTGGGCTCGAAAATATTGCTAGATGATGGTCTAATTGAACTCGAAGTAATCAAAATAGGACAAAACGATATAACGACAAAAGTTATTAACAGTGGAACAATCAAGAACAAAAAAGGGGTAAACGTACCGAATGTAAAAGTAAATCTACCTGGTATGACAGATAAGGATGCCAATGATATTTTATTTGGTATTGAGCAAGACGTTGATTTTATTGCAGCCTCTTTTGTAAGAAGGGCCTCAGATGTTTTAGAAATTCGTGAGTTATTAGAAAGCAACAACGGATCAAGAATTCAAATTATCCCTAAAATTGAGAATCAAGAAGGGGTAGACAATATTGATGAAATTCTTGAAGTATCCGATGGATTAATGGTGGCACGTGGAGACCTCGGTGTTGAAATTCCAGCAGAAGAGGTACCATTAGTTCAAAAAAATTTAATCAAAAAGTGTAATACACTTGGAAAACCAGTCATTACAGCTACTCAAATGTTAGATTCAATGCAGCGTAATCCTCGCCCAACAAGAGCGGAGGCAAGTGATGTTGCAAATGCAATCTTTGATGGAACGGATGCTATCATGCTTTCTGGTGAAACAGCTGCTGGTAATTATCCTGTAGAAGCCGTAAAAACAATGAATAATATTGCAAGCCGAGCTGAACAAGCTCTACAGTATCGTGAAATACTTCAAAATCGTAGTCGTTTAAGCGGCCAAACCGTCACAGATGCAATTGGGCAATCAGTTGCACATACAGCTCTTAACCTAGATGTATCAGCGATTGTAACTCCTACAGAAAGTGGTCACACAGCGAGAATGATTTCAAAGTATCGACCAAAGGCACCAATTATTGCAGTAACGGCAAATGATTATGTTTCACGGAGACTAGCTTTAGTTTGGGGAGTAACGGCACGAATTGGTGAAAAAGCAAGAACAACTGATGAAATGCTAGATAGTTCTGTAATGGAATCGTTAAATACCGGTTTAGTAAAACATGGTGATCTAATTGTGATTACGGCAGGGGTTCCAGTTGGTGAAACAGGAACGACCAACCTTATGAAGGTACATGTTGTGGGAGACATGATTGTAAAGGGACAAGGAATTGGAAGAAAGGCTGCATTTGGAAAAGTTGTTGTGGCAAATAGTGCTGAAGAGGCAAACTCAAAAATGAAAGATGGAGCGATACTTGTTACCAATAGTACGGATCGAGATATGATGGGAGCGTTAGAAAAAGCAGCTGCTTTGATAACTGAGGAAGGCGGTTTGACGAGCCATGCTGCTGTTGTAGGATTAAGTCTAGGAATTCCAGTCATAGTAGGTGTGGATCAAGCAACTAGCGTTTTAAAGGACGGCCAGGATGTAACGGTTGACTCTTCCCGTGGTGTCATTTATAGTGGCCATGCTAGTGTTTTGTAATATAATACGGGTAAATATGATATAGTGTAGAGAAGGGACGACATCCCCTTCTCTATTTTCTTTTTTGGGAGGCTACTTGAATGTTTAGAGTATTACTTGCTCTTATAATTATTGTTCCAGCCTTAGAAATTGGTTTGCTCATACTATCTGGTAATGTATTAGGTGTATGGCCAACAATATTACTGATCATTAGTACGGGAGTTTTAGGTGCATGGCTTGCAAAGAAGCAAGGTTTACAAGCTATTCAATATGTCCAGTATCAGGTTCAACAAGGTCAGGTACCAAGTGAAGTGATTATCGATGGACTTTGTATATTAGTTGGTGGGGTTGTACTATTAACGCCAGGATTTATTACAGATGCAATTGGATTTCTACTTTTATTCCCAGCTTCGAGAAAGGTCATAAAGCCATTTATTGTTAAATGGATTCAGTCTATGATTAATAACAATAGAATTACTATTATAAGATAATTGGCTCTCACCGTGTGAGGGCATTTTGTTTTGTTGGAGGAGTAGTGGTGGTTAAGGTTAGTTTTTTGGGAAATGTGGATTATAGCTGTATAGATGTGGAAAAACCACGTAATCGATGTATTTATCGCCGAAAAGAGGTGACAATCACGGTACCGAATTAACAAAAAATCCATAATTTGGGAAAGGGATTCATATTTATCCACTCGAAAATAAGTCCACATTTTGGTAAGAAGAGAAAGAGGTGCAATCATATTCTAGAAAATAAAAAGAGAAGCCAACAAGGCTCCTCCGTATGATAAAAAGTAGCATGAAAATATTTCTAGATAAGAGCGTTTGTTATCGGCAAAGAGTTCGATATGTTCTCTTTATTACGCTTCTTTTTTCCCAATAATATAACTCCATATGTCTTGAAATACATGAGCAGAGTGTAAGGTTTTTATGATGACTAATGTTACTGGTCCGATGATAAGACCTAAAAAACCAAAAAGCTTAAATCCAACAAATAACGAAACGAGTGTGGCTAATGGATCTAGTCCTATACTAGATGATAAAATTTTTGGTTCCATAATTTGTCGTTGAACGATAATAATAATATATAGAACAAGTAAACTAATTGTAAATGCCATGTCCCCCGTAAAAAATGAATAAACAATCCATGGAACAAATACTAGACCAGTCCCTAAATATGGTAATACATCCACTATCCCTATTAATAAAGCGATTGTGATAGCGTATTCCACACGTAAGAATAGAAGGCCAATTAATACAATAACGGTCGTAATAGAAATTAAAGTGGCTTGTGCTTTAATAAATCCAAACAATGCCTTTTTTAAGTCTGTGAACACAGATTTCCCACTTTCTCTTGCTTTTTTCGGCAAAAGTTTTGAAAATCTGTTAGATAGGTTATACCAATCTTTACTAATAAAGAAGGTCGCAAGTAACGCGAAAATAATAACTGTTGCGGCGTTTGGTATCCAACTAACAGCCTGTGGAATACTACTAAGGATACTTTCAAGTACATTTTTCCCTTGATCAATAATATTTCCAGCAAAGCTTTCGATGTTTGATAAAATCGTTTCTTTTTGCCCAGGATCTAAGTTTTCAAATGTGTTTGTTAATTGGTTGTAAAAAGGTATAATTTGAGCTGCAAATAGTTGCTCAATGTACGTCACAAGTTTTTCGAAATGCTGAGGAACGTTAGCCGCTAAATAGTTAGAGCCATTGATAATTTCTGCAATTAACAAAGTCAATAGTCCGGCGATTATACCAAAAGCAAGGATTAATACTACAAAGACGGCAACGGTTCTTGGCATTTTCACTTTCTTCTCAAAGATATTTACGAGAGGATTAATCATATATGCAATCACTAGGGCAATAATAAAAGGGTATGTAATGGTTGACAAATAGTAACAAGCAACTGCTCCACCTATAATAATGGCTAGGACAAATAAAAAACGAAGTATTTGAAAGATTAGTTTTGAATTCAAAGAGCGTCCTCCTTTTCGGGATATACATAGTAATATTTTACAATGGAATGAGAATGATGAAAAGGGAGGAACACTAAAACTTGTCTTAACCTCCATTTCTTGTAGGACGAGAAAAAAATATGGTAACATAATAGTGCTCCAAATGAAAGGAAGGGGTACACCATGGTCACACAACCGGTTATCTTTCTTTCCATTTTATTGATCATAGGTTTCATTGCAAAAAATCAATCTTTAATGATTTCGGTCGTATTTTTATTAGTCATTAAGCTAATAGGTCTTAGTGATAAAGTATTTCCCTATCTTCAAGAAAAAGGAATTAATCTAGGGGTTACCATTATTACTATTGCGGTCCTAATTCCTATCGCAACAGGAGAAATTGGATGGAAGCAACTATCAGAAGCTGTGAAATCATCTTATGCTTGGATTGCATTAGCTTCAGGTGTAGCTGTTGCACTGATTGCGAAAAGTGGTGTATCACTGTTAGCTGATGATCCACATATAACAGCAGCTCTTGTTTTTGGGACAATACTAGCAGTTGCACTTTTCAATGGAGTTGCCGTAGGTCCACTCATTGGGGCAGGGATTGCCTATATTGTGATGAGAATTGTTCAGTGGTTCTAAATAATAATTTTCAAACCGGAAAATGGAGATTTGAAAGAAAAGATTGTTCCATTGCATTTGTGATTACTTTTTTGTAATAATAATCTTGTTATTTAATTTAGTCCTTTTGATTCACAAAAATCAGATAATTGTTTATAATGAAGGATAGTGATAGTGTTGATAATAGATTCATCACTAGACACATAGAATCATCCTTCCTACATATCATGATAAACCGTTAGAATTTGGATTATCACGATTTTTTGTTTTGTATAAAATGTAAGCATTTTCGGTTTTTAAAAAGGATGGGAATATTCTAGGAAAAAGGAGAGGTTTTTATGACAGCAACACGTGGTCTTGAAGGAGTTGTGGCGGCTACTTCGTCTATCAGCTCAATCATCGATGATGTACTTACTTATGGAGGGTATAATATTGATGATTTAGCAGAGCATGCTAGCTTTGAAGAGGTAATATATTTACTGTGGCATGGTAAGTTACCTAATCAAAAAGAATTAGACGAGCTAACTGCACAACTTGCTCAGAATGCAACACTTCCACAAGGAGTATTAGATCATTTCAAAACATACCCAATCGATCAAGTTCACCCAATGGGAGCTCTTCGTACAGCTGTTTCATTATTAGGTTTGTATGATGAGGAAGCAGATGTGATGGATAAAGAATCTAATTACCGTAAAGCTATCCGTCTACAAGCCAAACTACCAACAATCGTAGCAGCATTTTCTAGAATTCGTAAAGGCCAAGAACCAATAGCACCTAGAAGCGATTTAGGTGTTGCAGCAAATTTTGTATACATGCTAACTGGTAAAGAGCCAGAGGCTGTAGCAATAGAAGCATTAAACAAAGCATTAGTTCTTCACGCAGACCATGAGTTAAATGCTTCAACCTTTACAGCTCGCGTTTGTGTGGCAACACTTTCTGATGTTTACTCAGGGGTAACTTCTGCAATCGGGGCACTAAAAGGTCCTCTTCATGGTGGAGCAAACGAGCAAGTAATGAAAATGCTTGCTGAAATAGGTGAAGTTGAAAATGTAGATGCATATTTAACTGAGAAATTTGCAAATAAAGAAAAAATCATGGGCTTTGGACACCGTGTATATCAAAACGGAGACCCACGTGCAAAACACCTAAAGAAGATGTCTAAGGAATTAACACAAATTACTGGTGAGCCAAAATGGTATGATATGTCCGTTAAAATTGAAGAAGCAGTTACTGGGCAAAAAGGTATTCCAGCAAACGTTGATTTCTATTCAGCTTCTGTTTATCATAGCTTAGGAATTGATCATGACCTATTTACCCCAATCTTTGCTGTTAGCCGTGTGTCTGGATGGTTAGCTCATATTCTAGAGCAATACGAAAACAACCGTATTATCCGTCCGCGTGCAGAGTACACTGGACCAGGTAAACAAGCTTATATTCCGATTGAACAACGAGCATAAACGATATATTTTTTTGGCTGTAATAAAGGTAATAGTTTTTAACCCCAGTTGATTATTGCGGAAGCGGCGAGAGTCCTTCTGAAGAAATCAACAACAAATTTTAACTGAGCCATATTTTTAACAATAAATAGGTTAAAAGAGGGTAACTCTCTTTTAGCCTAGAACATTAAAACTGGAGGTATTCCCATGTCACAAGGTCAAAAAATTACAGTTTCCAATGGAACATTGAACGTACCAAATAATCCAATTATCCCTTTCATTGAAGGTGATGGAATTGGACCTGATATTTGGGCTGCAGCATCAAGAGTGTTAGAAGCGGCTGTAGAAAAAGCTTACAAAGGCGAAAAGAAAATTGAATGGAAAGAAGTACTTGCTGGTGAAAAGGCATTTAACCAAACAGGTCAATGGTTACCAGATGAAACATTAGATGTAATCCGTGAATACATAATTGCAATTAAAGGACCATTAACAACACCAATAGGTGGAGGAATTCGTTCTTTAAACGTTGCTCTTCGTCAAGAGCTTGATTTGTTTGTATGCTTACGTCCAGTTCGTTATTTCCAAGGTGTACCGTCACCAGTTAAACGTCCTGAAGATACAGATATGGTGATCTTCCGTGAGAACACTGAAGACATTTATGCAGGTATAGAATATGCTAAAGGCTCTGAAGAAGTACAAAAGCTTATCAACTTCTTACAAAATGAAATGGGTGTTAAGAAAATTCGTTTCCCTGAAACTTCTGGTATCGGTATTAAGCCTGTATCTGAAGAAGGAACATCACGTTTAGTACGTGCTGCAATTAACTACGCAATCAAAGAAGGTCGTAAATCAGTAACATTAGTTCATAAAGGAAACATCATGAAGTTCACTGAAGGTGCTTTCAAGAACTGGGGTTATGAGCTTGCTGAAAAGGAATTTGGTGATAAGGTATTCACTTGGGCAGAATACGATCGTATCGTAGAAGCTGAAGGTAAGGATGCTGCTAACAAGGCTCAAGCTGATGCTGAGGCTGCTGGCAAAATCATTATAAAAGACTCAATCGCAGATATTTTCTTACAACAAATTTTAACGCGTCCAAGCGAGTTTGATGTTGTGGCAACAATGAACCTAAATGGAGATTACATCTCTGATGCACTTGCTGCACAGGTTGGTGGAATCGGTATTGCTCCAGGAGCAAATATTAACTATGAAACTGGTCACGCAATCTTCGAAGCCACGCATGGTACTGCACCTAAGTATGCAGGGTTAGATAAGGTAAATCCTTCATCTGTTCTTTTATCAGGAGTACTAATGCTTGAACACCTTGGTTGGAATGAAGCAGCTAAGTTAGTAATGGACTCTATTGAAAAGACTATTGCTTCTAAAGTTGTAACATATGACTTTGCTCGTCTAATGGACGGTGCTACTGAAGTGAAATGTTCTGAGTTTGGTAACGCGTTAATTGAAAACATGGCTTAATTCTCATAATTGCTACCTCTATTTGAGGTAGCGATTCTTACATTTTTAATAAGGGGGATTGTGTAATGGCTGGGATTAAACGTAGAAAGATTTCTGTAATTGGTGCTGGTTTTACTGGAGCAACAACAGCGTTAATGGCTGCTCAAAAGGAACTTGGTGATATCGTATTAGTGGATATTCCAAATCTTGAAAACCCAACTAAAGGTAAAGCGCTAGATATGTCAGAAGCAAGTCCGGTTCAAGGTTTTGATGCTACTATTATTGGTACTTCTGACTATGCAGATACAGCTAACTCTGATATCGTTGTAATAACTGCAGGAATTGCACGTAAGCCTGGTATGAGCCGTGATGATTTAGTTAGTACTAATGCAAAAATTATGAAGAGTGTTACACAAGAAATTGTTAAACATTCTCCGAATTGCGTCATTATCGTCCTAACCAATCCTGTTGATGCTATGACTTATACAGTATTTAAAGAGTCTGGATTCCCCAAAAGCCGTGTAATCGGTCAATCAGGTGTACTTGATACTGCTCGTTTTCGTACATTCGTAGCTCAGGAGCTTCAATTATCAGTGAAGGATATTACTGGTTTCGTTTTAGGTGGTCACGGTGACGATATGGTTCCATTAGTACGTTATTCCTATGCTGGTGGGATTCCATTAGAGACCCTTATACCAAAAGACCGCTTAGATGCAATTGTGGAACGTACTCGTAAGGGCGGCGGTGAAATCGTAAACTTACTTGGGAACGGAAGTGCTTACTACGCTCCAGCTGCCTCTCTTGTTGAAATGGTTGAAGCAATTCTAAAGGATCAAAAACGTGTCCTCCCAACGATTGCCTATTTAGAAGGGGAATATGGTTACGAGGATTTATATCTTGGTGTACCTACCATCCTTGGAGGCAATGGGCTTGAGAAGATTATCGAGCTTGAACTTACTGAAGATGAAAAGAAAGCCCTAGACAAATCAGTAGAATCAGTGAAGAGTGTTATGGCAGTATTACCATAATAAAGACGGGGATAAATCCCCGTTTTTTATTCATAAATTTTGTAAGCGATTTCAGTAATGAAGTGAATGGGGGTTAGATTGTATGCTACTTGGTAAAAAACGTAAACTTGGTCGTAAAATAGAGGAAATGACAGTTGGGGAAAAATTAACACTAACTGAAAAAATTGAAGACAAAGACATTCTCTTATATTTAGGGTTAACAAATGATGCGAATCCACTCTTTATTCAACATGATTTTGCCTCACAAACACCTTTTAAAAAACCAATTGTTCCACAAATTATGTTAACAGGGATTATGACATCAGCCATTTCTAAGTATTTACCTGGTCCAGGAAGTGCTATTCTTCAACAAAACATAAAATTTATCAAGCCGGTTTATCACTACGCGACCATTGAATTTCTATTTGAAGTAACAGCTATCAATATGAAAAGTGATGAGGTTGAGATAACCGTAAAGGCGATCAATGAGGAAAAAGAGGTAGTGATTGAAGGTAAATTTAATGTTACTCCGCCACAAGTAATGGAAACAATGACAGGAAAAGCCTTAGAGAATTTCTAAAAAGATAAGAAAGGGGAAACCCTTTTTTTTTTTTGATTTAAGAACGTATAAAAGTATTCAGCAACAAAATGGGCTAGTTGCTTGGCATCCAGCTCCAGCATCCAGCTCCAGCATCCAGCCTCTCGAGGTCAAACAACCTTAAATGTTAAAGGGGAATACACCCTTTTTTTCATTTAGGAACATTTGCTCTGCCTTAGGCTAACTGGGGCGCCCTGAGCCTTTTGTACTTGCTTGTCATGGTATTATGCTTCTTTCTATACGAATAGTTTAACAGATTAAGACTAAAATGCTTTGTTAAACCTATATTTTCATAGTATGATGGAAGCAAATGGAGTACTAACATAATATTGATAGAAATTTAGCTTGAGTTGGAGGATCACATGAACAAAAAAGTATTAGTTGTTGATGATGAACAATCAATTGTCACATTATTGCAATACAATTTACAGCAGGCTGGTTTTGATGTAATAACTGCGATGGATGGTGAATCTGGTAAGAATAAGGCGATAGAAGAAAAGCCTGATATGATGGTATTGGACTTAATGTTGCCTAAAATGGATGGAATTGAAGTGTGTAAGCAGCTTCGACAGTTAAAAGTCATGACTCCAATCTTGATGTTAACAGCGAAAGATGATGAGTTTGATAAAGTATTAGGATTAGAACTTGGTGCTGATGACTATATGACAAAGCCTTTTAGTCCTAGGGAAGTGGTTGCACGAGTAAAGGCGATTTTAAGAAGAACTCAGCAAATGAATGAAATCGAAGTAAAAGAACAAGACAATCATGAACAAATTTTGATTGCCGATTTGAAAATTTTACCAGATCATTATGAAGCCTACTTTAGTGATGATAGACTTGAGCTTACTCCTAAAGAATTTGAGCTTCTTGTTTATTTAGCAAAGCATAAAGGCAGGGTTCTAACAAGAGACCAGCTGTTAAGTGCGGTTTGGAATTATGATTTTGCAGGAGATACAAGGATTGTAGATGTCCATATTAGCCATTTGCGGGAAAAAATT
The DNA here is from genome assembly GCF_042680805.1 of Bacillus salitolerans. NCBI lineage: Bacteria > Bacillati > Bacillota > Bacilli > Caryophanales > Bacillaceae > Bacillus > Bacillus salitolerans. Next base: position 26,797 of record NZ_JBHUEM010000016.1, read on the forward strand.
GAACGAAATACAAAAAAGCCAATTTATATAAAAACAATCCGAGGGCTAGGATACAAGCTCGAGGAGCCAAAGATGGATGAATAAATTCCGTTCCAGGCTAATATTTGGGTTTATTACTCTTATCCTTATGGTACTGCTCGGCTTAGGGATATTACTAGGTCAGATTTTTAAAAGCTTCTATACGAACACTCTTAATGAGCGACTTGAAAAGGAAGCAAACCTAGTTGCCACCCTAATCGAAGAAAATGGATTGAGTCAACCAAATTTAAAGGAGCAGGTAAACAATATAGGAAACGCTTTAGACTCAAGAATTACAATTATGCAGGCAGATGGAACAATTTTAGTAGATACGAGCACAATAAGTAAACATCCCAATTCAACTATTGACAGATTTAAAAGGATGATTGAATCTCAGGAGGAAAAGAATACATCCTTCCATGTAATTGATGAAAAAAAGGATGAATTCTATTATGTCGTACCCTTACATAGTGCAGACCGGATTGTAGTTGAAGGATATTTACTGCTAAATCTATCGGTTGATTCACTAAAAAAAATTAATCAACAAATTTGGGGACTTCTAGTCAGTAGCTTAGGGCTAGCTTTTGTTGTCATATTTTTATTAGGAATTCGAATTACGAAACATTATGTAAAACCAATTGAAGCCGCTACAAGAGTGGCAACCGAGCTGGCAAAAGGTAATTATAAGGCTAGAACGTTTGAAGAGCATCTTGATGAGACAGGAATGCTAAGCCAGTCCATTAATATTTTGGCAAGGAATCTTCAAGATATGGTCAAAGCTCAAGAAATGCAGCAGGATCGTCTTACCACCTTAATTGAAAATATGGGTAGTGGCCTAATTTTAATTGATGGTCGAGGCTACATAAACCTTATTAATCGTTCCTATAAAGAGATTTTTGATGTAGAACCGATTGATTATTTATATCGACTCTATTACGAAGCTATTCAGCATAAAGAAGTGATCTCATTAGTAGAAGAAATCTTTATGACGGAAGTGAAAGTACGGAAGCAAATGCAACTTTCCTTAAAGATAGAAAGAAGGCATTTTGAGGTGTATGGAGCTCCGATAATAGGAACAAATGACGAATGGAAGGGAATTGTATTAGTCTTCCATGATATATCTGAGTTAAAGAAGCTAGAGCAAATGAGAAAGGATTTCGTAGCGAATGTTTCTCATGAGCTTAAGACGCCAATTACATCGATAAAAGGATTTTCTGAAACGCTTTTAGATGGGGCGATGGACGATAAGCAGCTAACTGAAAATTTTCTCTCCATCATTCTAAAAGAAAGTGACAGGCTTCAGATCTTAATCCAGGATTTATTAGATTTATCAAAAATGGAGTCACATGGGTTTTCAATAAATTTTCAGCGAGTTGACCTTACTGAAGTATTAGGTGAAGTCATTGTTATGTTAAAGGGCAAGGCGGAGGACAAAGATATTTCCCTAGAATTACATGCTAAGGATAATACGGTGATTGAAGGGGATTTATATCGTCTAAAGCAAATATTTATAAATTTAATTAATAATGGGATTGCCTATACACCATCAAAGGGAAGAGTGTCCATTTCGATTCAAGAACTTGAGCATCAAGTTCAAGTGAAAATAGATGATACAGGCATTGGAATGAATGAAAAGGAGATCCCTCGGATATTTGAACGATTCTATCGGGTGGATAAGGCGAGGGATCGGAGCTCGGGTGGAACTGGGTTAGGGTTGGCAATTGTTAAGCATTTGGTAGAAGCCCATCACGGAACCATTCGTGTAACAAGTAAACAAGGAGTAGGAACTACTTTTACCGTCACCTTTTATAAAAAACTAGGGAAATAATAGATTGGAACATAAGATATATTGTATGCTCCGGCACAGGAAAAACGACAATATTGAACATATTTACAAATTCTTAACAGATAGTTCATCTCCTCTTCATATTCAATCTATACGATTAAGATGAAACCCCTTCATCCAAGGAGCCAATCTTTTTTAGACGAGTACATTTTAGTACTCGTCCCTTTTTTTATATGTTAAAACTAATGATAAACGAAATCATTTCCCCTTATAAGCTTTGAGGAAAAAATACGTATAAAAACATGTTAAGATAATAAAAGTGAAACCAATTTAGGTTTCAAACGTAAATAGTTTTGGGAGATGAAAAAAAAGGGGAGTAGAATCGATGAGTTTAAGACGATTATTAGTATTAACCGGCCTTGGATTCGGTGTGATTGTTCTCGGTATCGTTGGATTAACCTCATGGTATACTGTTGATGAATCCGATCAAGCCGTTATTTTAACACTTGGAAAGGTGGACACAGCGGTCATAGAACCTGGCTTACATTTTAAGCTACCTTGGCCGATACAAGATGTTGAAAAACTATCAAAAGAAACCTTTAGTTTACAATTTGGATATGAGGAAAAGGATGGTACACTTAAAGAATTTCCAGAAGAGACAAAGATGATTACTGGAGATGAAAATATTGTTTTAGCAGATATGGTTGTACAATGGAGGATTACGGAGCCAGCTAAATATTTATATAATGCTATTGATCCACAAGAAATATTGTATAATGCAACTTCGGCATCACTAAGAAGTATCATTGGTAGCTCGAAAATTGATGATGCTCTGACATCCGGAAAAGCAGAGATTGAGGCAGAAGTAAGGGAATTATTAACTACATTAATTGAAAAGTATGATGTTGGTATCTCTATTTCATCTGTGAAATTACAAGATGTTGAACTCCCAAATGAAGAGGTACGAAGGGCTTTTACAAATGTAACAGATGCCCGTGAAACAATGAATACAAAGATAAATGAAGCAAATAAGTATTACAATAAACGCAGTCAAGAAGCTGAAGGGGAAAAAGATGCCTTAATTTCAAAGGCAGAGGGAGATCGTACAGCTCGAATTGAACAGGCGAAGGGGGATGTGGCACGATTCAACGCACTATACAGTGAATATGTGAAGGCACCAGATATTATGAGAAAACGTCTTGTGTTAGAAACACTGGAATCAGTATTACCACATGCCGAAATTTATATTATGAATGATGATGGAAATACAATGAAGTATTTCCCGATTAGACCGATGGAAAAGCAAGCGCCACCTGCACAAGCGGAAGGAAGTGAAAAGAATGAGTGATGGAAATGTAATAGATATTAATGAAAAGAAGCCATTAGAGTGGAGAAAATACACGAAAATCGGAATATTTTTACTAATTTTACTTGTTCTCTTCATTACCGTATTAACCAATATTTTTATCGTAAGAGAAGGGGAGTACAAAGTAGTAAGGCAGTTTGGAGAGGTTGTTAGAATAGACGCTACTCCAGGGTTATCTTACAAAATTCCTTTTATTCAAACAGTTGAAACCTTGCCAAAATATCAAATGGTCTATGATGTAGCGAAGGAAGAAATTAATACAAAAGATAAGAAGCGAATGATTATTGATAATTATTCTGTTTGGCGTATTGAAGATCCCAAAGCTATGATTGCGAACGCAAGAACAGTTGTTAATGCTGAGGCGAAAATGGGGGAGTTTATTTTCTCTGTTATTCGTGCTGAGCTAGGTCAATTAAATTATGACGAGATCATTAATGATGAAAAGTCATCAAGAGGTAGCTTAAATGATCGGATCACAGAAAGAGTAAATGTGTTGCTGAAAGAAGCGAATTATGGAATTGTCGTAACTGATGTTCGAATGAAGCGTACAGATCTTCCACCAGAGAATGAACAATCTGTATATACTCGAATGATTTCTGAACGTGAATCAACAGCTCAGCAATACTTATCCATGGGTGACGCTGAAAAAAATAGAATGATCGCAAACACTGATAAAGAGGTTACAGAGCTATTAGCAAAAGCAAAGGCAGAGGCAGAAATTATTCGGGCAGAAGGTGAATCTCAAGCTGCTCAAATTTATAATCAAGCGTTCAGTAGAGATGTAGAATTTTATGATCTATACCGAACACTAGAGTCATACAAAAAGACGATCGATGGAGAAACTTTAATCGTGATTCCATCTGACTCACCTTATGCTAAAATTCTTTCAGGTTATATCGAGTAACCTTTACTAAAAAAATACAATTGATGCATAATTAAGCTGCCGTTTTCCTTTCTAATCTTACTCATGATAGAATAAGGAAAATGGCAGTTTTTTCTTTGTCTAATTGGAACGTACGTATAAAGCTTTTCGTAATAATGAACTATGTATACTTATTATTACGTTTCAAATTTGAACACTGGATAAGAGAAACTATGTAACCGCGGCATCCAAGGACTCGTGCTAGCGATGTTTTTCTAAATAGCTGCTTGATCAGAAAGTTTTAGAGGAGGATCTGTAATGACTAAAAAAGTAGTGTTGATAGATGGAAATAGTTTAGCCTACCGAGCTTTCTTTGCTTTACCCCTTTTACATAATGAAAAGGGTATACATACGAATGCGGTCTACGGTTTTACGATGATCTTAATGAGAATCTTGGAGGAAGAAAAACCAACTCATATGCTTGTTGCATTTGATGCAGGAAAAACAACCTTTAGGCATAAAACATTCACAGAATACAAAGGTGGTAGACAAAAAACACCACCGGAGCTTTCGGAACAAATGCCATTTATTAGGGAGTTATTAGATGCCTACAACATTACTAGATACGAACTAGAAAATTATGAGGCAGATGATATAATCGGGACAATTTCGAAGCTGTATGAGCAAGATGATTGTGAAATTAAGGTGATTACAGGAGATAAAGACTTACTTCAGCTTGTATCAAACAAAGTGACAGTAGATATAACAAGGAAAGGTATCACAGAAGTAGATTCGTATACACCTGAATATCTAAATGAAAAGTATGGTATCACCTCCAGTCAGATCATAGATATGAAAGGACTAATGGGGGATACCTCTGATAATATTCCCGGTGTACCTGGAGTAGGAGAAAAAACCGCTCTTAAGCTGTTAAAGGAGTATGGTTCCGTAGAAGAAATCTATGAGCATCTTGATGAAATAAGCGGGAAAAAGCTAAAAGAAAAGCTAGAAGAAAATAAAGACAAAGCGTTTATGAGTAAAGAACTTGCAACCATTTTTCGTGAAGCACCTCTTACTATTTCAATAGAAGACATTTCATATCGAGGTTTGAATGAAAAATCTGTCGTTACTCTTTTTAAAGACTTAAATTTCCAATCTTTACTTGATAAAATGAATGTTGATATTCAGGATGAAACAGAAGAGCTTGAGGAATTACGTTATGAAACCCTAGAAGAAATTCATGACGAAGTTCTGACAGAGGAAACTACGCTAATTGTGGAAATCATCGATGACCATTATCATCAAGCAACAATTCAAGGCATTGCCATCGTAAACCAACATGATAAATACTATCTACCTACTTCAGTTGCGTTGAATTCTGAGCGTTTTAAAGCGTGGGCAATCGACGAAACGAAGAAAAAGTCTATATTTGATGCAAAAAAAGCGATTGTTGCACTTGGTTGTCAAGGTGTAGAGCTAAGAGGAATAGAATTTGATCTGTTAATTGCTTCTTATATTTTGAATCCAGGAGAAGCTACTGAAGATCTGGCTACAATTGCTCGGAAAAAGGGTTATTATAATGTTCAAACAGATGAAGCTGTGTATGGAAAAGGTGCAAAACGAAAGGTGCCGGAAGAACAGGTGCTAGCTGAGCACGTAGTGAGAAAAGCAGTTGCATTAAGAGAACTTCAAGATACCTTTTCTAAAGAATTACAAGAAAATCATCAATATGAGCTGTTTGAAAAATTAGAGCTCCCTCTCTCCTTCATACTAGCTAATATGGAAGCAACAGGGGTCACAGTCGATAAAAATCGCTTACTAGAAATGCAAGAAGATTTAACGAGGCGATTAGAAGAGCTTGAAAAGGAAATCTATACTCATGCCGGTGAAGAATTTAATATTAATTCACCAAAACAGCTTGGCGTTATTTTATTTGAAAAATTGAATTTACCTGTCATTAAGAAAACGAAAACGGGATATTCTACTTCTGCCGATATTTTAGAACAGTTAGAGGACAAGCATGAAATTATTTCGTCTATTTTAACTTACAGGCAGTTAGGTAAATTAAACTCAACCTACTTGGAAGGACTATTAAAGGTTATTAATGAAGATACAGGTAAAGTCCATACAAGATTTAATCAAGTATTAACACAAACAGGAAGACTTAGTTCGATTGATCCTAACCTTCAAAACATACCAATACGTCTTGAAGAAGGACGAAAAATAAGACAAGCCTTTATCCCATCTAAGAAGGATTGGGTCATATTTGCTGCTGACTATTCTCAGATTGAATTACGCGTACTTGCTCATATAGCCGAAGATGAGAAACTAGTAGATGCCTTTCAAAATGACATGGACATCCATACAAAAACGGCAATGGATGTCTTTAATGTAAAAGCAGAGGAAGTTACCTCTGATATGAGAAGACAGGCAAAGGCTGTGAACTTTGGGATTGTCTACGGAATTAGTGATTATGGTCTCTCACAAGGACTCGGTATAACACGAAAAGAAGCAGGTAAATTTATTGAAAAATATTTAGAAAGCTTTCCAGGTGTAAAAGAGTATATGAGCGACATTGTACATGAAGCAAGACAGAATGGTTTTGTAAGTACGTTAATGCAGCGCCGGAGATACATCCCTGATATAACAAGTCGAAATTTTAATCTGAGAAGCTTTGCTGAAAGAACAGCTATGAATACACCTATTCAGGGGAGTGCAGCAGATATTATTAAGAAGGCGATGATTGACCTTGCTGCAGCATTAGAAAATGAAGGGCTTGAAGCAAAGCTGTTATTACAAGTACATGATGAATTAATATTGGAAGCACCAAAAGAAGAAATAGAAAAATTAAAAAGTCTAGTACCAAATGTAATGGAGCATGCATTAGAATTAAAGGTTCCATTAAAAGTAGATTACGCATATGGGCCAAGTTGGTATGATGCGAAATAATAATATTCTATTTGATATGTTTAGAACAATCGTCATGTGAAAAGTACCTAAATAAAAGAATGAATAGGGTAAGGATGTGAAGAAATGCCTGAATTACCTGAGGTTGAAACCGTTCGGCGAACACTCATTGAATTAGTAAAGGGAAAAACAATCGAAGAGGTTATCGTAAATTGGCCCAAAATGATCAAAAAACCGGAGCCAGTAGAACAATTTGTTGATGCACTAAAAGGACAAACCATCCGTGATGTTAAACGAAGAGGAAAATTCCTAAAATTTATTCTTGATGACTATGTGCTCGTTTCACATCTTAGGATGGAAGGAAGGTATGGACTCTTTCCGAAGCCAGAGGCAATTGATAAGCATACGCATGTTCTATTTACTTTTACAGATGGTTCAGAGCTTCGTTATAAGGATGTTCGGAAATTTGGAACGATGCATTTGTTTTCACACGGTGAGGAAGAAAAAAGCTTACCGCTATCACAGCTTGGACCAGAACCATTTTCAGAGGAATTTACCGTAAATAGGTTGTATAAGCAGCTACAAAGAACGAATCGTAAAATAAAGGTTGCTCTATTGGACCAAATAATCGTTGTTGGACTAGGCAACATATACGTTGATGAGGCGCTTTTCAGATCAGGTATTCATCCGGAACGTATTTCAAATACGTTAACGGTAGAAGAAGTCAAAATCCTACATCAAGAAATTGTAAAAACCCTAGAAGAAGCGGTTGAAAAAGGTGGAAGCACCGTTCGTTCCTATGTCAATACTCAAGGGCAAATTGGCATGTTTCAGCTTGAGTTATTCGTGTATGGGCGTAGGGGTGAAGATTGTAAAAAATGTGGAACAGAGATTGCAAAGACAGTCGTAGGAGGGCGAGGGACTCATTTTTGTCCTAACTGCCAAATACATATCAAGTAATACTAACATCGGATGGGCTTCTTCCATATACTATCGTAGTAAAAATGGAAGGAGCCTTAACATGTTACAATCTCTATCTCTACTCTTACTTGCATTTGCTGTCAGTCTGGATAGTTTTAGTGTCGGCTTTACTTATGGACTCCGAAAAATGCACTTACCTATTAGGTCTATTATTATCATATCCATCTGTTCAGCCATCACTTTAATGGTTGCAATGGGAGTTGGTCATATGATCACGAACTTCCTATCTCCCGTCTGGGCAGAAAAAGTGGGAGGTATTGTACTAGTCTTAATCGGTGCTTGGGTTCTATACCAATTTTTTAAACCAGAGAAAAAACAAATGGAAACCAATCAGGAAAAAATTCTTGTCAAATTCGAAATTAAATCGTTAGGCCTAGTCATTCATATTTTACGAAAGCCTCTGGAAGCTGATTTTGACCGCTCTGGAACCATTACCGGCATAGAAGCCTTTCTATTAGGTGTTGCTTTGTCATTGGATGCATTTGGAGCGGGAATTGGTGCAGCCTTGTTGGGATATTCACCTATTTTTATGGCAATCACAGTTGCGTTCATGAGCTCGCTTTTTTTATCGGTTGGACTGAAAAGTGGACAATTATGCTCAAACCATGAATGGATGCAAAAATGTTCTTTCTTACCGGGGGTATTACTAATCATCATAGGAATTATAAAAATATAGGGGGTACGCATGAGTAGTGTAATCATAGGATTAACAGGCGGTATTGCGAGTGGGAAAAGCACGGTATCATCTATGTTTAAGAATATGGAGATACCTGTAGTAGATGCAGATATTATTGCAAGACAGGTCGTAGAACCTAGTGAGAAAGCCTATCTGGAGATTATCCAAACGTTTGGTGAGGGCATTCTACGTGAAGACAAAACAATTAATCGCGATGCACTAGGGGCCATCGTTTTTAATAACAAGGAAAAGCGAGAGAAGTTGAACAGTATTGTTCATCCGGCGGTTCGAAATAGAATGATCGAACAAAAGAGTGATTACATACAACAAGGAAAAAAAGCTGTTGTATTAGATATTCCTCTTTTGTTCGAGAGTAAGCTTACTCATTTAGTTGATAAAACGATTCTTGTCTATGTCGATCCTGACGTACAACTCGAACGTTTAGTAATTAGAAATCAATATACAGAAGCAGAAGCTGTTGCTCGAGTAAATTCTCAAATGCCATTGTCAGAGAAAAAGCCATTGGCAGATGTAATCATTAATAACAACGGAACTATTGAAGAAACAAAACAACAATTAATCAACATACTTCGTAGTTGGGACATACTTTAAACTTGCTTATTAGCAGGTTTTTTTTTGTAAAAGTTATAGACTGTCATAAGATTGCGATTGATTCCATTTACGCCTCTCCAGCTTGAATATTCCTTTAATGTCGTATAGCTTGACATAAGTTCTTCAACTGACTGGTCAAGAAGATGAGCCTCTTTTACAGAATGTATTATATGAGTGATGTAGTTCATCAACGTGGTACACGAATCAAGTGTAGAAATGCCACCATGACCTGGAATTACTATGTCTATATCCATTTGTCTTACTTGATTCAATATGTATAAAAAATCTTCTGGATGATGAATGGGTAAATGGAGGCATTCAGTCACGAGATCCCCCATGAATGCAATTTTTTCGTTTGGAATATACAAGAAACTATCACTAGGTGTGTGACCGCCTCCATAACAGTGTAATTCTACCGACCGCATAGAACCGTGAATCATTAGATGCTTCTCAAATGTAAATGAAGGTAATACCATTTCTAAGTTTGGAATACTTTCTAATACCTTGTTCATTTCCATATACTGATTCTGTAAGCTTATTGTGATATTAGGATCGGTTGACCGCATTATATCTCTTTCGAGAGTTTGAAGGTATTTCTTCATTTCATCCTGTTCTTGCTCAATACTATGTAGCACATTTTGTTCTTTTGAAAGCTGCCGAGTCAATGATGTAGAAATGATAATACAATCCTTAAATACTTGGTTCCCGAATACGTGATCACCATGATAATGACTATTTATGACATACATTACTTCCTTATTGGTTACTCGTTCAGCCAGTACGCGTAATTCAAGGGCAGCCTTTGGAGTAGAAAATGCATCAAACACAAGTAGTTCATTTCCTAAGTCAATAAACCCAGCATTACTCCATGCACCTACCCCATCCTTTGCAATGGCAGCATAAATACCTGTAGAAAGAGTATGTAGTAGAAAGTACTCAGTTTCAATTATATCTTTTGTCATGTAAATCCCCCTTCATATTTTGAGACTATTCTTCGTGTGTTATTGAAAATCCTCTCATTCGTATGATAAATATTTAGTTTTCAAATTTGACACATTTATTCAACATGAGATTCTTTTACACAAAAAAAATAATCACAATGTAACCGTTTTATGTTATACTAATTACAAGAGATGCAACAAACAGTATAACATATATGGAGGAGACAGAGACATGAGAGGAAGAATAGCGATTAATGGGTTTGGCCGTATTGGAAGAATGGTATTTCGTAATGCAATCCAAGAGGACCAATTAGAAATCGTTGCGATAAATGCGAGTTATCCTGCAGAAACATTAGCACATTTAATAAAATATGATACTGTCCATGGAAAGTTTGATGGAGAAGTGATACCTCATGGTGATTCTCTTATTGTAAATGGAAAACGTGTAAAGCTTCTAAGCTCTAGAGATCCATTAGAGTTACCTTGGAAAGAGTTAAATATCGATATCGTAATAGAGGCGACTGGTAAATTTAATTCAAAAGAAAAAGCGATGCTACATGTTCAAGCTGGAGCAAAGCGAGTAATATTAACAGCACCAGGTAAGGAAGAAGATGTTACGATTGTTATGGGTGTAAATGAAGAAACATTAGATATTCAAAACCATATCGTCATTTCAAATGCCTCATGTACGACTAACTGTTTAGCACCTGTTGCTAAAGTACTTGAAGAGCAGTTTGGTATTGAGAATGGACTTATGACAACTGTCCACTCCTATACAAATGATCAAAAGAATTTAGATAATCCACATAAGGATTTACGCCGTGCTAGAGCTTGTGCACAATCAATTATTCCTACAACGACTGGAGCTGCAAAAGCACTGGCAAAAGTGTTACCAAACCTACAGGGGAAATTACACGGTATGGCTCTTCGTGTACCTACACCAAATGTATCGCTAGTTGATTTAGTGGTAGATGTAAAGAAAGATGTTACAGTTGAGGAAGTAAATCAAGCTTTTATGACAGCTTCAAAAGGATCTTTATATGGCGTACTTGATATTACGGATGAGCCATTAGTTTCGATTGATTTCAACACAAATTCACATTCAGCAATCGTAGATGGTTTATCTACAATGGTGATGGGGAATAGAAAAATTAAGGTGCTTGCTTGGTACGATAATGAATGGGGTTATTCAACAAGAGTAGTTGATTTAACAAAGTTTGTTTCATCTCAACTTAAAGAGATGAAAGAAGAGGTTTCTACAATGTAATAGTAAGGAAAAAGCACCTGTTTAAAGGTGCTTTATTCTTTTACTTCAAAAATTCGAAAATATATTGGACAAGCGTTAAATGGATATTTTAGCTGATTAAGCAAATGGTAAAAGGGTGTGTTTCCTTCCGTCATAAAAAAAACAATTCATGTTTTGCGTTTGAATGGATAAAAAAATCAAATTCTTATGTTGCAAAAATGAAATAAACAAAGTATACTATGATTCGTGAACTTCTTATAAAAGCTTCGGTTTAGGTTGCTACTTAAAGGGTTAGGACCTCTTTGGACTAACTTTCCCCCGTGGTAGTTTACGTGCCATTCGCTAAAGAATTCATGTACACCTAAATTTGTAAAGGGGGAGTAATAATGGAAACAATGGGTCGTCACGTGATCTCAGAATTATGGGGTTGTGATTTTGACAAGTTGAATGACATTAATTACATTGAAGAAACTTTTGTTAATGCTGCATTAAAATCTGGTGCTGAAATTCGTGAGGTTGCCTTCCACAAGTTTGCTCCACAAGGAGTAAGTGGCGTTGTCATTATATCAGAATCTCATTTAACGATTCACAGCTTTCCAGAGCATGGCTATGCAAGTATTGATGTCTATACTTGTGGTCATCTAGATCCAAATATTGCAGCAGACTTTATTGCTGAGGCTCTTGGTGCTCAAACACGTGAAAATATTGAACTTCCACGTGGTATGGGTCCAGTACAAGTAAAGCAAGCTAAAGTGAAGGCACTTTAAAATTCAACTGAAAATTGTAAACAACAAGAAGAGGTGTATATATTGCACCTCTTTTTTTAACTTATATTTTTAGGATTATGGAGAGCCCGTGAGCTTTCCAATTAGATTGGTTAGCGTCTTATTGATAAAAGGAATATATTCGCCTGTGTCTTAAGTCTTGTTGCTTTCTATAACACGATTGAAAGGAAAAAATCGATGAACCTAAGTACAATACGACATTATTTATCAAGCCATTGTGAAACCTCAGATAAGCACGAGTCTGAAATGTTGCGAACACATTATTATAAAAGTACAAATGGTAAAGCTTTGAAAGTTTTACAGTCAGTGATTGAAACGATTCAAGGTTATAAGATTACTTCAGTTTCAGAAGAGCATGGTGAAATAAGTGTTGAAATCTCCGCACCTAAAAAAGGTTTTTTAGTTATTTCAGTTATTCAAGTGAGACCAATGGAGACAGCTATTGATTTTTCTGTCACGTATGAAGGATTTTTTGGTATAGGTTTTTGTCAAAAAGTTGTCTCTACTTTATATGAAAAACTCGATAAAGAACTCCAAGTGATTGGTAACGGATAGTAAAATAGATGGTTTAGTACTTGTCTAATAGGTCTGTATACAATAAGATTAATAGTAGAAACAAATGCAATGATTCACTATAATATTAGCATCTGCTGCTATTTTCCTTTGGAGTTGATTTTATGAAATGTCCAAGTTGCTATCATAATGGAACAAGGGTGTTAGATTCTAGACCTGTTGATGAAGGCAAATCCATAAGAAGAAGAAGAGAATGTGAAGAATGCCTATACCGTTTTACAACGTTTGAGAAGGTGGAAGAACTTCCGTTAATTGTTGTCAAAAAGGAAGGAACACGCGAAGAATTTAGCCGTGAAAAAATCCTGAGAGGTTTGATCAAAGCGTGTGAAAAAAGACCTGTGTCACTAAGTCAATTAGAAGAAATTACTCAAGAGGTGGAGATAGAACTTCGAAACCAAGGAGTTTCTGAGGTTAAGAGTGATATTGTTGGTGAGATGGTAATGGATCGACTTGCTTTAGTGGATGATGTAGCATACGTTCGTTTTGCATCCGTTTATAGACAATTTAAAGATATCACGGTCTTTATAGAAGAATTAAAGGACTTGCTAAAAACAAGAAAGTAATGAAGAATTGAGCTTAGGCATTCGTGCTAAAAGCTCTTTTTCCATAAGAAAGGATAAATCTATGCAATCATGGAAAGAAGTATTACCTGTTGATCAATATTTGGTTAAAACAGACACAGTATTACATGATTTTGATCGGAGATTTTTGAGTCTCGTTTATCAACCTCTAATTGGGCCGCTTAGCTTTTCGTTATATATGTTGCTGTGGAGTGAACTTGAAGCCTATAAATATTGGGGTTCTCCTTCTACCCACAAAAGTATAATGGAGTCAATGCGAACAAATTTAGATAATATTTTAGTTGCTCGATATAAATTAGAAGGAATTGGTTTACTGAAAACCTATGTTCAAAAAACAACCGACGTTCGAAATTTTATTTACGATCTCCAGCCTCCTTTATCTCCCGCCATATTTTTTAGTTCTGAATTTCCTTATAGTATATTTTTGAAAAATGAAGTTGGAGAGTTTAGATTTAATAAATTAAAATCTTTATTTGTAACGAAAGCAGTAAATCAAAACGATTTTCAAAATATCTCGAAATCCTTCTCAGATATTTTTGAGACGACACGAAACCAATCTCAATATATGAATGGAAGTCTCGAGGAGGATCATCAAGAATTTATTCATAGAGAAGAGAAAGGAATGGAGAAAATCGATGTCGGAACATTAGAATTCGATTTTGATCAATTTATCTATGGATTATCTAAAAACTTTGTACCAAGGCATTTGATTACAGATGAAGTCGAAAAGAGAATAAAGCTACTTGCATATGTGTACGGATTTTCACCACTGGATATGCAAAAAGTTGTGTTAGATGCAACCAGTTCTGATGAAGAGGAGATTGATTTAGAGGTACTTTCACAGAAGGCGAAAGTTTACTATGATATAGAGAATTATGGAAGGATTCCGTCTCTCTCCTATAAAATACAGCCATTAGATCTTCAAACGATGAGATACCGGGAACCAAAGACTGAAGAAGAGAAGCGTATTCTCCATTTTGAAACAACATCACCGAAGGATTTCCTTAGTGAGCTCGCAGGAGGAGCTATGCCAACTGGAAGTGACCTATCATTAGTCGAGAGTATTATGGAAAATCAAAAATTAGAACCAGGTGTAGTCAACGTACTTCTGTACTATGTAGTTGTTCATAAAAAGATGAACTTAAATAGAAATTATATGACAACGACAGCAAGCAATTGGGCTAGATTAAAGGTTCGAACCGTTAAAGAGGCACTAGATCAAATCGCTGAATTCGAAAAGAATGTTATTGAATACAAGGAAAAAGAAACGAAGAGTAAGAATAACCAAAATACCGGGTTAAGAAAGCCGATTCGGAAAGAAATTCTCCCTGAATGGATGACTGACCCAGAGTATATTGAAAAACGAAAACAACAATTGTTGAATAAGACTAACACAAACGAGGATAAGTGAGTTTTGACTAAGTATAAACGTCGTGTTTAAAGGGGGAATCACCCGTGAAATCCATTAATGATACGTTAAAGGGTATGTCTTACCCAAAAAAAATGGAAGCCGAGTATGAAAAGTTTAAAGATATTGTGCTGCAGGACCCAGACGTAAAGCAATTTTTAGAACAAAATCGAGCCTTTTTAAATCGGAAAATTTTTGATCAAGGATTATTAAAGTTGTTCGAATTCACAACTCAAAGTAAACAGTGTGAGAAATGTACGGGATTAAAAGAGTGTGTCAATATGATTCAAGGCTATACTCCCCAGCTTACCTTGAAAAATAAGCAAATAATTGATCTGGATTATATCCGTTGTCCGAAAAAAGTACTAGCAGATATGCAAAAGGATAAAGAAAAAAAGGTGAAATCTGTTTATATTCCGTCAGAGTTGTTAAATGCTTCCTTTTTAGAGATTTATGAAGATGATCAATGGAGATATAAAATTAAGCAGCAAATATGGTCTTTCCTAAAAAGCTACGGAGTTGAAAAGAAATTAAAAGGCTTTTATGTGCATGGAGGCTTTGGAGTTGGAAAAACATATATTCTTTGTGCAATAGCCAATGAGCTAGCCGATAAAGGTGTTTCGTCCATGATTGTATATTTTCCAGAATTTATAAGAGAATTAAAGAGTGTCATGAACAATGAAATAGCTTTCAACGAGAAACTGGATGCTGCTAAAAATACACCCATCTTAATGTTAGACGACATTGGAGCAGAATCTATGACAAGCTGGATGAGAGATGAAATCCTAGGTCCAATCCTGCAACATAGAATGCTAGACTACCTGCCAACTTTCTTCACTTCAAACCTAAATTTAACTGAGCTTCTGCGCCACTATACGTATTCACAAAAAGGTGAGGAAGAAGGAATTAAAGCTCAAAGAATATTAGAAAGAATAAAGTATTTAACGAATGAAATTGAACTTGTTGACGTAAATAGAAGGAACTAAAAAAGAGCCATAATGGCTCTTTTTTTATAGGATAAGCGTACAATGTCAAATACTTTTTTTTAGTTTTAGGGTAACTCAAATACACTTACTGTAATATCCTTTTTTTACAAGTAACAATTAACCAAGTTATCTAT
>NZ_JBHUEM010000017.1:0-24694 GCF_042680805.1 Bacillus salitolerans
TGACATCATACAATGAAAGGTTATTATTTTTATCTGGTATATTTGGGTAATAAGTGTTTCATCTTATCTAGCAGAAACTGTCTACTTTAGTTTAGCAGTCACACTAATCTATGAAACGAGGTTCAACTCTTTTTAATAAGAGTGATTCTTATTTGTGTTTCAGTTCTTGATTCGGACGAAATTTAGCACAAAAGTTATCCAATAATACACAAAATGGTTCAAATTTCAAGCTTTTTAACTTTTAAACTATATAGATAAGAACAAGGTTTTCTCGGAATTATCTATAGAACATTTAAGGGCATTTAAAACTGTAAAGAATTACATTCAGTATCTTGCAGGCAGTAAGTTTTGCTCATTTCTACCTCCGTGAAAAAAATAAAGGGGACTAAAGTAGAGATAGATTAACTCTCGTAAGGGGAAAGGGACAGGAGGAACATATGGATAAGGAAACAAAGACAGTTTATGTTTTGTTGACCGACACTGGCTCAATATTCAATAAGTTAATCAAATGGTTTACAAAAGCACCATATAATCATGTTTCCATTGTTTTTGACGAAAACCTAAATGAAATCTATAGCTTTGGACGGAAATACCCTCGAAATCCTTTGATTGCTGGCTTTATAAGAGAAGATGTCTACTTCGGTACTTACCGATATTTTTATAATACGAAATGCCTATTATTAAAAATTGATGTTACATCAAAGGAATTCGTTCATATCAGAAATGTAATCCAATACTTTAATAATAATAAAGAACTATATACATATAATTGGTTGGGACTTGTTGGTGTGGCTTTTCGCTATCCGATTCATTCAAGAAATAAATACTTTTGCTCCCAATTTGTTGCGGAGGTTTTTGAAAAAAGTGGCTTGGACTTATGGAATCTTCCTTCTACTCTTGTCACACCAAATGACTTTTTAATTCATCCACGTTTCCAACTAGTTTATGAAGGAAGATTGTATGATTATCATTTATTGGATCATGTTATGCTCTCCATACCAGAAGCCGGGTTTGAGTGATAAGAAAGTATCACTATAATCGTTAATTTAGTCGAGTGTTTACTATTTAAATCAAAACTCTCTCGAATATTACATATCAAATTGATGGAGGGGGCTGTATTCTTTGTTAAAAATAATGATCAGCTACGGCTGGTCACTTTTTTTAGAATTTAGTTGATTTAGAAGGTACTTGACTAAATTTGAAGAATACCTACTTAGTAAAGTCAACAAACCTCATCACCTAAATCTTTTGATGAGATTGGTAGATAGGACTATTAGTTGGGATTACCACAAAAGGGGGGACAGATATGAGTGGTTTACTAAATCTTGGCAGCCTTGCGCTTGGACTAATTGCTTGGATACTTCCTGTTGTTAATCTTTTGCACGATAAAAAGCAAGATCATAGGTATTGGGGTACACTTTCCATAATAAGTATGAGTGCTTGTGCTATGTCACTATGTTTCCAAATTTTTTATAATTATCATCTAGTAAAGATAGAGGATTGGTCTGCTCTTATGGACACTACCGGCGCAGTGGCATTTGTCGCAGCAATTCTTCTCATAGTTACCATTCTATTAAATGCTATTACAATGATTATTTATCGTGACAGAAGAAGAGTAGGATGTTAAATTCCAGTTTGTTAGGTTAATAATCAATACTTGATCAAATGGTCGAAAATCACACTCTTTTTTATGCTTCATTATGGATAATTAGTAGAAAAGAAATTGGCCAATATTGTCATGGTTCTAAAAATAAACGCACCTCCTCAAAATGGAACATGCAAAATTTTGAGCTACAAAAAAAAAGCACCACAATTGTTAAGTATGGGTACCCATTGAGATGCTGTTAACATTTGTATCTGAGGAGCGTGTATGTTTGTAATATTTTTCTAAACCTTCCATTAAGGCTTCTTTTCAGGTTCATCATAGGTAACGTAGGTCCCTGCAATAAAATCGTGAATCGAACGCTTATCTTCTCTTATTCCAACCATTAAAGCACTAACAATAACTCCTATGCCAAGTGTTATCACATAAACTAATCCTGCTACGACATTCCGAAGGATCATGGTTCCAAGGCCCACTTTATTACCGTCTAATCGAGCGATACGTATCCCTAGTACTCGTTTGCCAACTGTATATCCATGCCAAACAACAGGAAGCAACAACGCATATAATATTTCGATAATATTCGTTATAAGATTATTTTCTACGAGGAATTGTTGATAAATAAGAAGACTCGCTACTCCTACTACAATGAATAGAAGTATAGCGTCAAGAATAGATGCACCTAACCTCACCCAAAAACCAGCTGGGTTACTTACCATATCCCATCCCCTTTCTTGAAGCAATAAATATACATTACAGATAAATATTCAAGTAGTGACGCTATATGACTATATTTAATCATATCTAAAATAATTCTTTTTATAGAGCTAGTACAGATCCTGTTACAATTGCAAAAATAGTTCCAATCATATTTTGGGTCACTTACTACACTCATATTTTTGTATGTAGATATCGTAGGACAAAAAAGTGATTACCGTTATTTGAAAAAAATGGAATTATGTCAGCAGTGGATCGTACTTTAAAGTAATGAATCATTCAAAGAATTATTATCTAAAATGTTCTATGTTTACAATTTTGATATTTACATAAACTCATTCCAAACGGAATTCAGTTTAATGTATAAACTATTTTGAACAGTTGGAGTAATAAACGAAACCACTTGAATTTCACTTTAATTAAGGATATTTTTTTTGAAGAAAATAGCTAATTGTAGAAAAAACAGGGGGGAAAGATCGGTAAAAAGAGTCGATCTTCTTTTATGTTCAATAGGGTTAGAGAATACCTGACTTATTATTGGAATATTATGTTAATATTATATTGATGATCTATATTAATCAACGAAAGTTTAAGTTAACGGAGGAACAATAAGTGGGTGGAAATAAATGAATAATCAGTCAAAACATTTGGTTGCTGTCTCAGCACTTGTAAAAAATGAGGATGGACAAGTTTTAATGGTCCGAACGCATTTGCGTTCGGACACTTGGGAATTACCTGGGGGATTTGTAGAGGCCGGTGAGTCACTTGATGTTGCTGTTTGTCGGGAATTTTTCGAAGAAACAGGAATCGTCATACGCCCAATTGGAATATCGGGCGTCTACTACAATGAGCGGATTCACGTATTGTCTGTAGTTTTTAAGGGAGAATACATAAGTGGTGATATTAGAATTCAACCCGAAGAGATTCTAGAAGCAAAATTTTTAGAGATGGATGAAACAAATATTGATGAATACATTAAACGTCCTCATTTAAAATCACGTATACTTGATGCAATAAACGAGGCTAACTCGGTCCCTTATGAGACGTGGAATTTAAACCCTCCCAATTACAAGCTCTTGTCAAGAATAGACAGTGCACATAAGGATTCTAAGCGTGTTTTTTTACTCACTGGAAAGCCTAGAATTGGAAAAACAACTATAATAAAACAATTAATTAATAAAATTGGAGCAGATGTTTGTGGTGGATTTTATACGGAGGGGATAACAAATTCAAATGGCCGAGTAGGTTTCAGGTGCGTTTCAATCAATGGACAAAGTGTGGAATTTGCGAACGTAGAAAGTCCAAGCAAAACACGATTTGGAAGGTACGGGATTGATATTGAAAAGTTCGAAGAATTTGCTATAAACGTATTAAATGAAGCTATGAGTTCCAAGGAATTAATTGTAATTGATGAAATTGGCTATATGCAGATGCTATCAAGCTCTTTTCAAAAACTAGTTCAAGAGCTTGTTACTGATTATAGTAAAATGATTCTGGGCACAATCCCTATAGATAGCCATCCTGAAATAGACAAAATTAAATATTTTAAAGGAGCAGAGATCATTAATGTAAATGATCTTAATCGTGATATGATATCGGAACCTATGGTAAGAGATATCTTGAATTCGTTAGGTCATCGATAAAAGTGGATGTAGGTCGCTGATATGTATTACATATGATTGAATGAGTGAAATAGAAAAGGTGATAATCAAGGCGTATTATAATTTATATATCCTAGTGATTAAGTAATATTTAGAAGAGGGTGTTTATTATAAAACATTATCGGGTTAAGGTTTTGCTTGTTTTGTTGCTATTTACGGGAGGATGTCTCCATGTTGACTCAGCTGCAGAAGAACAAAAGGAGGAGAGTTTACGTCAATTATCTAGTAGAATCATAGAGCTTGAAAAGATGAATAGAGGCCAACAAGAAAAAATGGAGGAGCTTAATACGTTAATTCAGTTGAAATATTCTCAATTAAAAGAGTTAGAGACAGCTAATTCTCTCTTACAAGATAAAACCTCTATGATGGACATCAACCTTCAAGTCCTTCAGGATCTCGTTCATCAGACTATCGATTTTAGAACTGCTATTTATAATGGTGCTGACATTAAGGGGGATCAATTAGAATTGAATATAACATATGCAGATATGGTTCAAGATGAGGACTCTCCAAATGGGTTTTACTTAAAGGAGTCTGAGGTAAATGATCTCATCAGTATCAATAATAATGTACCGATTTATCTATTGAACAGAACGGGTAATATGTATCCCCAAAACGTGCAATGGGAGGAAGTTGTTGAGCTGGGGGGAGGATTTCTAAAGTTATATGAAAAGAATGGTGAAGTCATTTTTATTATTGAACGATATTTACCCTGATTTTAATGGATTAATTAAATACAAAGGTTATCGTCAATCACAAGGGTAACCGTGAAGAACGAGATGAGCTGAAAGAATAGAATATAAAGCTCAACTCAGCTACAAAAAAGAATGATTTGTCTGATTAACATAGATAGAGTGATAGCAGCTATTGAGTAAATTATAAGGATATCATATGAGGGGGGCTAAGTAACACAAGGGGTAATTTAGTATCAAGACTAGACACATTATCGTATAGATTTGCTCATAAAAGTAGAAACTCCTTTGCAAGCTTTGCTATAGAACGACCCTCAT
Organism: Bacillus salitolerans; assembly: GCF_042680805.1. NCBI lineage: Bacteria > Bacillati > Bacillota > Bacilli > Caryophanales > Bacillaceae > Bacillus > Bacillus salitolerans. The sequence continues at coordinate 4,992 of NZ_JBHUEM010000017.1, forward strand.
GTTTATCTAAATAAAGACCGACTATAAATAGTCGGTCTTTACAGTTTAGAGTAGGGTGTTACTTAATAACATCTATAAGAATATAATACTGTAGGACCGAAGAAGCCTTTACTCAAGATCGAATCGATCTGCATTCATTACCTTGACCCAGGCAGCGATAAAGTCACGGACAAACTTCTCTTTGTTATCCTCTTGAGCATAAACTTCTGCAATGGCACGTAGAACGGAGTTTGACCCGAATACTAGGTCAACTCTTGTTGCTGTACGTACTACTTCACCAGTCTTACGATCACGTCCTTCATAAACGCCACCGCTTACAGGCTTCCATTCTACGCCCATGTCAAGTAAGTTCACAAAGAAGTCATTCGTGAGTGTACCTACTCGATCAGTAAACACACCGTGTTTTGTTCCACCAAAGTTTGTGCCGAGTACACGCATTCCACCAATAAGTGCAGTCATTTCTGGTGCAGTAAGGTTTAATAGATGTGCTTTGTCCACTAGGAGTTCTTCAGGACTTACACTATACTCTTTCTTCTGATAGTTGCGGAAACCATCTGCGACAGGTTCTAGCACGGCAAAGCTTTCTACATCAGTTTGTTCTTCTGTTGCATCGCCACGGCCTGGAGAAAAAGGAACCGTAACATCGAAACCTGCATCTTGTGCAGCTTTTTCTACTGCGGCACTACCACCGAGCACAATCAAGTCGGCAAGGCTGACCTTCTTATCAAGGTGTTTTTGAACACCCTCTAATGCAGTAAGAACTTTTGTAAGTTGTTCCGGTTGATTCACTTCCCAATCCTTTTGTGGAGCTAGACGGATGCGAGCACCATTCGCACCACCGCGCATATCTGAGCCACGGAAGGTACTTGCTGAAGCCCAAGCTGTTGTGACTAGCTCACTGATTGTAAGCCCTGAGTCTAGAATCAATACTTTAATCTTTGCTACTTCTTCATCAGTTAATTCATAATTGACAGAAGGTACAGGATCTTGCCAGATCAGCTCTTCTTCTGGAACTTCTGGACCTAAATATCTTGAACGGGGACCCATGTCACGGTGTAATAGTTTGAACCATGCACGAGCAAATGCATCAGCAAACTCTTCTGGATTTTCATGGAAACGACGAGAAATCTTTTCATATGCTGGATCCATACGCATTGCCATATCAGCGGTCGTCATCATGGTTGGAACACGAACAGATGAATCCTCTGCATCTGGTGCAAGATGCTCCTCAGCAGGATTTACTGGTGTCCACTGGTGTGCACCAGCAGGGCTCTTTGTAAGCTCCCATTCATAACCAAACAGTAAGTCAAAGTAACCATTATCCCACTTTGTCGGATTAGCCGTCCAAGCTCCCTCAATACCACTTGTGATGGTGTCACGCCCTTTTCCAGTTCCGTGTGTGCTTAACCAACCTAAGCCTTGGGCTTCAATAGAAGCACCTTCTGGCTCTGGACCAACATGAGCAGCATCTCCCGCACCGTGTGCCTTACCAAAAGTATGGCCGCCAGCTGTAAGTGCAACGGTTTCTTCATCATTCATTCCCATACGTGCAAAGGTTTCGCGGATGTCGCGTGCACTTGCTAGCGGGTCTGGGTTACCATTTGGGCCTTCTGGGTTAACATAGATAAGACCCATTTGAACGGCAGCAAGTGGATTTTCTAGCTCACGATCACCTGTGTAACGATTGTCACCTAGCATTTCAGTTTCAGAACCCCAGTAGATATCTTCTTCTGGATGCCAAATGTCAGCGCGTCCACCTCCAAAACCAAATGTCTTTCCACCCATTGATTCAATTGCCACATTCCCAGTTAGAAGCAAAAGATCAGCCCAGGAGATCTTGTTTCCATACTTTTGCTTAATCGGCCATAGTAGCCTGCGTGCTTTATCAAGGTTACCGTTGTCAGCCCAACTGTTCAGTGGAGCAAATCGTTGTGCGCCAGTACCACCACCACCACGACCGTCTCCTGTACGATATGTACCAGCAGCGTGCCAAGCCATACGGATAAAGAATGGACCATAATGTCCATAATCAGCTGGCCACCAATCTTGGCTGTTTGTCATTAAATTGTGAAGATCCTTCTTAAGAGCATGGTAATCTAGCTTTTGAAACTCTTTTGCATAATCAAAGTCTTCTCCCATCGGATTCGATTTTCTGTCATGTTGGTGTAGAATATTCAAGTTCAATTGATTTGGCCACCAGTCTCGATTTGTCGTACCACTAGATTTAGTACTAGTAGCACTACCGTGCGAGAACGGGCACTTTCCAATGTTCGTATTGTTGTTTGCATCCATAAATGTTTCCTCCTTATTTGGAAATGAATTATCAAAATAATTATGATTCTAGTCGCAATAAACCGATGAACTAGATTATAATAATTATTATATTATCATTATAATAAACTATTACTTGTATTAAAAGTATAACAACTCAAAATACTCAATAATTTTTTCATTTGCATGGATATGGCTAATATACAAGAAGAGGGAATATGTTCCTAGACAATGGTGAGATTTATAGCCTGTCTTTTTTTGAACCATATTGAACGAAATAAGAAGAAGTTTCACATATGTGAACTCCCTTCATTTTCTGAAGTAATGTTAAACTTTCAGAATTCAGCAGAAATCCAAAACTGTTCTCCTTGCCAGTAAAAAACCAGCATTTAATGATAGAATGACTCCCTCTAGAGATAAATGTAGGTTAACTTTTAAAGTGCTTTTGTTGAAAGCATCAAGAAATTCGCGATCTCAGTCAGATATAGACTATCCAAAGAACGATATAATCTATTGTATTAGTGCGATTGTTGGTTCAGAATTTATTTTTTTGAAAACGTTGACTTTTTAGTATTTGGTGGTGTTGATTTGCGATTTTGTTTAGTATTTATTTTGTTTATTCAAGTAAATTAATTTCATAATATAGAATTTCTTTCGGGCTTTACGCTTTTATAATACAAAAAAGGAATATCTTCCCAATAATTGATTGTTTTAGTTACCATACAAGAAGATAAAGCATTTGTCGCCTCAACTGATATACCTAGAGCTAGGAGAGTATTATTGAGGTGTTTGAACTAATATAATTGAATAGAAAATGAAGATTTGCAGCTTTTTTAATAATGAGGAAGGATGATAGAATTAAGTGAACAATAAATGAATATGAAAGTATTGAAAAAGCTATAGATATAGGACGCCCTTTCTGTTTATTGGTTAGAAATAGAGCAGTGTCATTCTCATTAATGAAAGTTTCCAATTGTAAATGCATTACTAGATAGGGATAAAAGAAAATGGATATCTTGATAAAAGGGAGGAAGTGTTAACAATGGATTTTGAAACGGTTATGCAGGAACTTGAAGAGCTTGGCAAAGAACGAATTAAAAAGACTTATATTCGCAATGGTGCAAAAGAACCGCTTTTTGGGGTGGCGACAGGGGCAATGAAACCACTTGCTAAGAAAATAAAGAACAATCAGCCTTTAGCAGAGCAGCTTTATGCCACAGGGAACTACGATGCAATGTATTTCGCAGGTATTATTGCGGACCCAATGATCATGACGGAGGCGGATTTTGAACGTTGGATAGATACGGCGTATTTTTATATGTTATCTGATTATGTGGTTGCAGTAACGTTGGCTGAGACTGATATTGCGCAAGCTGTTGCTGATAAATGGATCGCAAGCGGGGAAGAACTCAAAATGTCGGCAGGCTGGAGCTGTTACTGCTGGCTTTTAGGTAATCGCCCGGACAGCGAATTTAGTGCAAGTAAGCTTGCAAGTATGCTTGATCAGGTAGAAAATATGATTCACGATTCTCCTAATCGAACAAAATCAGCAATGAATAATTTTATTTACACCGTCGCTATTTCTTATGTGCCACTTCACGAGAAGGCGGTTGACACCGCAAAGTCAGTTGGAGCAGTAGAAATCAAGAAAGACGAGAAAAAAAGCAGTATCCTACTTGCTTCTGACAATATCCAAAAGGAACTAGATAGAGGAGGAGTTGGTTTCAAACGTAAATATGTTAGGTGTTAGCATTGTTTTTTTGAATTATTTCGCCAACAATTAAAGGAGAAAATGTCATTTTAAGAAAAACCTAAAGATAGTGAAGTAAAATGGTGATACATATTAATCATGACTAATATGTACCACCTTTTATTTTTACAATTTAGGTCTTGATAATTACAAACATACATCGGATAGGTAGTGTGAAATTCTACTTCGAAAGGTAGAAGAAAGCCATTTGCATTTCCCAGCTTAATATTCATTCAAACGGGAACTAGCTTTATACGACTCAATTAGATATTCCTTCCAATTATGATCGTAAGGTCCCCATGTTTTCATTCCCCCGCTATAATATTCCTGGTGATCTTTATCTGAAATAAGAAAATATGGCCCTAAATGGACAATTGAATGTTCTATTTCTGCCATGATTGATGGTGTATATGGCAGGAAGAGGGTAAGCTCTTCTGATGTCAATGTCAGTTGTAAGGTTACAGTCTCTCCTTCAAATTTATATGTTTCATCCATATTCTCATCTATATTTGCGTCAAAAGAATAAAGGACGTGATTTTTAAAATAATCCTCCGACATACCTGGAAGCCAATATAGAATTTCCTCCAAAACAGAATCAGCTGGGCCAACTAATTGAATAATCATACCTTTCGTTTCATCTTGATCATCACGCAGTGGCCATAGTGATTGTACTTCCCACCTTTGACGTAAGTTGGCATCCTTCTTTTCCAAAGGTAGAAGCTTAAAGGATTTATCCAATGAAAAAACTAATTCTTCCCCCTTATAAGATAAATGTAATTGATTTAATACATATTCATTATGCAGTCTGTCAGATTAGATGTTATCTTAGATCCTCTATCGATTGGCGTTCGTTTTCCGTTAATATGAAACTCGATTTTCCCAGGGACCAATCTAGCCTTCCAATCGTTATGACGTTCATCTATGCTTAACGGATATACTCCTTGAATACTCGCTATTCCTTCCCCATGCTGGTCGCGCAGTACTACATCTTGTAATACAGGCGGATTTTCCCAAGGATGTGACTTTACCCATTGAAACGGCAAAGAAAATTCCATCATTGTTTCATTTTCTACAATTTCAAAGACTTCTGAACCTGCATGTTTTTCTAGATAGATTCCACTAGGTACAGGTGATTGTAGAAGCCACCATGTAATGGAAATGACAACCATTCCGATAAAAGAAAATATTGAAATCGTCCATTTTTTCATTACTTCTCTCCTCCTGTAAGTAAGGTTCTATCTGTAATAAACCCTACGTTATATTTATCTCTATATGTAAGCTTTTCTTTAACGTAGAGGAATATATTTCAATACTTGTTCTGGTAGATATATATAATAGTATATTTTAAATCTTTACTTGTGGCATTGTTATTTTAGTAAGTACTGCAGAAAGTAAACAAGATTTGTAATTGTAGAAACAATTGGAGGAAGTTTTAATCAATCTTTTTTTAAGCACCAAAAGAAAATAACGGACAAAAGGAGCATATAAGGGCCTTGTATTATTCTACAATTATTATCCTAATATAAGATTGGTAGATTTACATATGCACAAACGGATGGTAAAATTATTATAAATTTCAGAAATTTGGAATTTACTAGATGGAAAATAGGTTGTAATTCAATTTTCGACTAGCAAGGAGTGAAATGGTGAGGAAATTACTAAATAAAATTGCTGTTGTAACCGGAGCCGCGCAAGGAATTGGTGCTAAAATCGTAGAAAGACTACTCGAAGATGGGGCTACTGTTGCGGCTTTAGATATTAATCAAGACAAGCTAGAGCAATCAACCAAATTGTTAGATCCAACAGGAGAACGAGTTATTCCCATGGTATGTGATGTATCAGAAGGAGCGGAAGTAAAAGCTGTTTTTGAACAGATTTACGAAAAGCTTGGAAGAATCGATATTTTGGTGAATAACGCAGGGATTACAAGAGATACCTTTTTCCATAAGATGACAGAAGTGCAATGGGACACTGTGATAAATGTGAATCTGAATAGTATGTTCCATACATGTCAGGCTGTTATACCTAAGATGAGGGCTCAGGAGTATGGAAAGATTGTTAACATTTCCTCAACCTCAAGCTGGGGAAATATGGGGCAAGCTAATTACAGTGCTTCAAAGGCTGGTGTGATCGGCTTAACGAAAACACTTGCCAAAGAAAATGGTAGTAAACATATTACCGTCAATGCCATTGCACCAGGACAAATTGATACGGAAATGACAAATCTCCTACCCGAAAATATTAAAATGATGGGACTCTTACTTACGCCAGCAGGAAGAATGGGGGATCCGTCAGAAGTTGCGTCAGTGGTATCGTTCTTATCCTCTGATGATTCTAGCTTTGTGAATGGTGAATGTATATGTGTCAGTGGCGGATTTTTGATGCCATAAGTAAGTCTTACTAATTCATTTTAAGAAAAGGGGTATTTTCATGAGTGAAAAACAAGTTACTTTAGCAGAAACGATGCAAAATATTGAACAAGTATTTAATCAAAATCCAGAACCGATTTCAGGTACAAATCTAATCTATCAATTTAATATTAAGGGAGAAGAAGAAGGAACGTATCAATTACATTTGCAAGAAGGACAGGCAACTGTGGTGGAAGGAAATGATGGTTCACCGGAATGCACATTAACGATGTCTCGAAACAGCTTTTACAAGTTTTTAACCGGAAATTTAAGTGGAACAGTTGCTTTCATGACAGGGAAATTGAAAATCAATGGTGATATTACGAAAGCAATGAAGTTGGAAACAATTTTAAAACAATATAATCTAAATGAATAAAACAATGTGAAATATCCGTCACGAAATGAATGGTTGATCATTCATTTTGGACGATTATCTTAAAGAATGAATGAAAAGCCACTATATAAATTGGACAAACATTGACCTTTTGTTATAATAATGATTCAAGCAGCACAACAGAGATTCAGGAGGACAGCGGTTGATGAAATCTTTTTACCATTTTTTATTAAAATATCGCATGGGTAAACCAGATAATTCAATATCTGTATTCGCAAATGCTGCTTATGAGGATCACAGTTTTCCAAAGCAGTCGAAAGATTACTATGAGTTAACCAATTACCTCGAGTTAAATGGGCATTATTTATCGAGCATGTCCATCTTTGATGACGCCTGGGAATTATATAAGCAGGATGCATAACGCTCATAAAGAGCGTTATTTTTTTATGGATATTAGAAAAGTCCGAGAGATGCCTGATCAAAGACATTTCCTCCGAGAAAACGACCAGAAATGTCTGAGAGACGCCTGATCAAAGACATTTCCCGCAAGAAAACGACTAGAAAAGTCTGAGAGATGCCTGATCAAAGACATTTCCCGCGAGAAAACGCAAAGACATTTCCCGCAAGAAAACGTTTAGAAAAGTCTGAGAGATGTCTGATCAAAGACATTTCCCTCAAGAAATCGACTAGAAATGTCTGAGAGACGTCTCATCAAAGACATTTCCGAAGATCACACATGCATCCGTATTTAACAGTTAGTTCTGGGTGTGCTACCATTCATCCATCTAAGAATCTGAGGAAGCACTAATTAAGGAAGCAAATGATCGATTGTACGAAAAAAAGAAAAGCAGACCGATGAAAAAATGAGGTGTTTTATCCTTTTGTATAGAGTGATGATCTATACTTTTTTTCTTTGTTTACCCTATGTAAAAATTTCTACTTTTCTAATGGCTGATTTCCCATTAGCGAATTTTGAATAGGTGCATATAATACAGTATTAATTCGTCACGACGCCATAAGGAGTGATAGCCTTGAAGAATAAAAAACCGAAGTTTAAGGTCGGGGATATCGTCGTGATTACTCTATACGGTACGGTGAGTAAAATCACAAACGTCAAAATGGTGAATGGCATGTATGTATATGAACTCAACAACAAAGATGGAATATTTTTAGAAAACACGTTAGAAAACATAAATCATTACAAAGGACAGGAGACAAAAAAAGAGGCAGTATCAATTGAATTTAACTATTATTTTGGGGATATCGTTCAAATAAAGGATTACGGAGATGATTTATTTAAAGTTGTCGGTTTACGATCTGAGATATGGCGATACAAACAAGATGCTTGGGAAGATATTGTGTATGAATTATCTAGGCTGTCAGACGGTGAATGGCTAGAGGCTAGTGAAGATGAGATGATACTTATCGCCGATCATGAACAGGCTCCAATGTTTTTACAAAAAATAGAGCTCATTTATATAAAAAAGAAAGAAAATTTAATGATGGAGATGTTACAGTCTATGAATTTCCACCGTAAAACAGAAAAGGAATTGCTTCGGCTACGAAGGGAAAGGCGAGCGATAATCGATGGATTGTTAGATGTATATAATGATTACCAATTTTTATATAAGACCTTCGGGGATGAGGAATATAAAAATGTTATGGACCTTGTATTACAAAATTTGATGAAGTTCACCGATGGGAAAGGTGAAGAAATCAATTAAGAAAAATAAATTGAATAAAAACCCAAATAAAGTATGGAATACCTCCAAAAATAATGACCTTAAACATGCTGGCCGTGACTTTTTCCATCACTTCATCAAATGTAGAAATTTCTTCTGTATTGGATAAATATTGATTGCGTTTTAATTCCTCATTTGCAAAGTCATATACCTTTTCCATCATCGTTCCTCCCTTAAAGGCTTGTCCAAAATCTTGAATAGTAGAGCATATGAACCTTGATAGTTTAATAGAACCCTTTTTCAATTTTTGAGGAAAATCTTTTTGACATAAAAAGGTGGACGGAAACATAAATCGAAATAAGGGGTGATAACATGAGAGAAATTGAAGTCGTCATTGATACAGAGGAAATGTCAGAATTTATTTATGACCAGCTAATGAAAAGAGGTTATGTCCCTAGCGAAGATGAGGTTGATGAAATATCGGATATTGTATTTGATTACCTATTAACAAAACAAGTAGTTGAAGAGGTTTGGGAAGAAGAGGAAGACTAAGTCGACGGGAAATAGAGATTCTCGTCACTTTTTATTTGTTTTGAAAGGATATAAAAAGTTGATTAAAGAAAACTTAATCACCTCTACAAGATTTATTAAAATCTATAACCAATCATAATTGACAGAACTTTTGCTCTTAAATTCTGATTGGCTTAAAAATCTTTCTGTATTCATGAAATTTTCCCAATCGTCCTGTATAATAGTGGTTATGTCACATACTGGAAGGATACAAAGATGAGGGAAAAAGCAGTCATATTTGATTTGGATGGAACGTTACATAATAGAAAGCAGAGCTTGTATTTATTTTTAACTTCTCAATATCGCACATTACTAGAAAGTCATGTTAATTTTTCTTTTGACCAGTTCCGTAGTGAGTTTACGAAATTAGATAAAAACGGGCACGTATGGAAGGACATTGTTTATGAGCAATTAATAAACTCACTAGGTGTTAACCATATTGGAGCAGATGAGCTTTTACAAAATTACATAAACGACTTTCCAACATTTAGTGTGTTATTTGATGATACTCTGAACATGTTGTCTTGGCTAAAACAAGAAGGGTACAAACTTGGAATGATTACAAATGGTAAAAAAGTATTTCAACGAAACACGATACTTTCTTTACAACTTGAGGAATATTTCGATCATATTATCATCTCAGAAGAGGTTGGTTTAAGAAAGCCGGATGAAAGAATATTCGATCTGTCTTTAACAAGTTTAGGTGTACAAGCTTGCGATAGCATCTTTGTTGGTGACCACCCAATTGATGATGTTGAAGCAGCTAAAAAAGTAGGTTTAATGACCATTTGGTGTGAAAATCCTAATTGGGGATCTGCTGATGCACATAAACGATGTGCATCCATAAGCGAGTTGCCAAGCCTCATTTTAGAGTTATTTGACCAAAACGGATGAATACAATTTTTAATTGATTATAGATGAAAGGTCGTTTATATACTGTAGCTTTTGTATATCGCTTTTATAATCACTTGTTATCCTAAAAATGGTTGGTATTTCAAAATCAGTCAAGAGCTGTATAGTTTGGTAATCGTTGAACCAGTCATAGTTATCAGTAAATTGGTGGGGATAATCTTTCCATGCCTTCACTAAAAACGGACTATATATTCGCTTACTTGCCTCACTCACCTCGCTACTAGAGAAAATTGTTGGCCAAAAATCCTCTCTTGAACCTGTGTGTGGATGTTTGGTGGCAAACGACAATGCTTGCTTATGAATTTGCTGGAATAGAATCCCATATAATCTTTTGCCAATTGTAATACGGGAGTAAACGTCTTGAAAGTGTTGGATGGTTAATCCGGCAAGTTCAATTCGTTTTTTTTGTTTATACGGAAAGAAAACCTCCGTAAAGCCTAGCTTTTCTTGTGCTTTAAATAAAATGGAGTTAAATACCTCCTCTCTATATTTGGGATGATCTATAACTCTTCCTTGTATATACTGTTGTTCATTAATGATAAGTGCAACGGTTAAAAGATGAGAATTATTTGTTTTCAAAAAATAGTTCCAAATAGGTTCCATGAATTTTGACACTGAAAGGTTTGGGAGTAGGTGGAACAGGTTTGTTCCTGTTATTTTACTTTCTGCATACAATAATAATTGTGGGTAGGCATCATTGAAAATTAGAGCGTTTGCTCTTTCTAAACATTCAAAGTAAAGGTTTACTAATTCATTTGATAATAGCGGACCGATAAGAGAACCCTTTAAGTCCGTCATATTCCATCCACCATTTCTTGATACCATATGGGCCAACAGTGCCCAATGAACCTCTGGATGCTCCTTGAAAAAATCCAAATAGGCTTTCGTTCTCGTTATGTTGTTTTGGTTCAAGGTAGTAGTTTTTGATCGAATCCTTTGCACAACCTTGATCTCATCACCGAGTGAAATAGAAAGAGTATTTGGTTTTGATAGCTCACTAGTAAGCTGCTTTTGCAGAATGGAAAAGTCATGATTAGTAATCGTTGAAACCTTTTTCAATTTTTGTCTTTGAGATAAAATGTTCTTGATACACATAACTTCACCCCTTTAGAACGACTCTCCATCATGTTTATTAAAAATGGAAGGAGACATTCCAAAAAGTAAAAAAGAGAAGTATTCCGCTAAAGAATGTATATTTTTGACAAAAGAACTCATATTTCTTCAAGACAAAGTGACAAGATCTTTTGCTTTTTCTTAGTATGATAGGAAAAAGAGTGTCTTTGGGGTGATGTGAATGGGTCAGGCTGAAGCTACACAACAGACGTATCATAGAAAAAAAGGGAAAAGTGTTTATGACATAACAATTATGCAAACTCCTAAGATTGGTGATATTAAAGGATATAAAGTGGTACATAGGTTAGAAGTAGAGGCATCTAGCCATTCAGAAGCTATTTATGAGGTATATCGAATATTTAACGTGAGGGACTTAATGCCTAAAAATACGAAGGCAAGATTTATTCGAACTGGAGACGTGTTGTTCTTTGATGAGGGCTTAGGTGGAAAAACCTATTATCAGCTTCAAACTGAAGGATGGATAAAAATCGGTCGTGTTCATGTTAGGTAAGTAAAGGGTAGTCGGAGAGTTCATCTCCGACTTTTCTTTTTTAAAGAAAAGGAATATAAGTTTTTATTGTACCAAATTTACGATATTCTTTTGTAATCCGGCTCAGCGCCAAGCCACTCGAGGTCAAATGTCCTAAAAAGGGAAAAGTACCTTTTTTTCTCATTTATGAACATTTGCATGTCGTGGCTAAACGGAGCGCTTGCGCCTTTTGTTCTAATTCTTATGTGTTTTTTCTTTCTTTTGCAGAGTTTTCTTTTCCGTGTGCTTCTTCCTCTGCAACGATGGCTTCAGGTGGAATATGATTGTTTTTCTTAGGCTGATTAATACGATTTCGGTGCTTTTTGCCCATTGATACCCCTCCTTATCAACATTTAGTTTTTCTTACTAATAGAAAAAAATAGGTGGAAAATTATGCTTTTCGAAAAAAGTGAATGTAATAAGAAAACATAAGGAAAAGTAATATTGAGGTGATCATATTGAAACGAAATCAAAATGAACCAACAATTGCACCAGGAATGGATGACAGTGAAGAATTAAGAGAAGAGGCAACTGAAAGGGAGAAAAATAAAGGGGATTACACGAAAGTGACAACTTTATCATTTGATGAGGTAGATCCTAGTTAAGGCGCTTTATAAAGCGCCTTTTTTGCTAAAGCTTATAAATAAAGTAGGTGAAAGGATGCCAGAACTACCGGAAATGGAGAACTATCGAGCATTACTTATAGAGCAAGTTTTAAATAGGACGATAACTGATATTAAGATAACACGAGAAAAATCAATTAATATTCCAGTAGAGCAATTTAAGGAGCTAGTTATAGGTGAGAGGATTGTAGCAATTACGAGAAGAGGTAAGCATCTTGTTTTTCAATTAGGAAACGGTTATCGACTACTATTGCATCTAATGTTAGGTGGAATTATGTATGTCGGCTCCAATCAAGATCAGCCTAAGCGGACCAAACAAGTCATATTCGACTTTAATGAAAAGGAACTGTTTTTTATCGGCTTACGCTTAGGGTATTTACACCTATATACAGAAGAAGGAATAGCGAAGGAATTAGAAAAACTTGGTCCCGAGCCACTAGAACCTTCTTTTTCATTTGAAGCGTTTTTATCTATTATTAAAGGTAAAAGAGGGAAGCTAAAGACCACCTTAGTTGATCAAAAATTTATAGCTGGTATTGGTAACTGTTATTCTGATGAAATTTGTTATCATGCACAGCTGCTCCCTATGAAGACATGTAATGACTTAACAGATACGGAGAAGGAGTCATTATATAGAAGTATACGATATGTACTAAAGAGAGCTTATGAACTTGGAGGATATATGGAACGCCCCCTTTACAAAAATGATTTGTTAACAGGTGGATATAATCAGCATTGTTATGTTTATGATAGAGAAGGTGAAACATGTGAACGATGCGGTCATCCGATTGTAAAGGATGAGCTTTCATCTAGAAAATGCTTCTACTGTAAAGGTTGCCAGCATTAAGTGTCTTCAGAAGTCCGGTTACTCCGGATTCTTTTTTAATATTAGATTCTGGTGTTTAGTTTATAAAATGTTACGGCTAAATCAAGCTCCAGCGCCCTGCCAAGATGAAATGGTTACGATCCTTTCCATTTCTTCCTACTCGCGGTCAGATACAGTGAAACTTCTATCCGTGATTTTTTCTGAAGGTTAGTTGAACCCATTGGACTCCAACTGGCGGTTTTGTTTTTTACCGCCAGTTGGAGTGGGAACCCTAAATGAGTAACAGGGGAAAAGCGCACTATATCACATTTAGGAACATTTGCTCTGTCTGAGGCTAAACTTCTTTAGAGGAAAAATATACATTTGTTTCGAATAAATAAGGGAAGGAGATGATTATATGACGAATCCATACGTAAGTGAATTGGTGAACCGTTTTTCAGTTCATCAGAATAGAGAAGAAGCTGACAGAATGTCTCAATATATGAGGAGGCAATTTCTGTATTTTGGATTAAGGGCACCACAAATGAGAGAGATAACGAAATTATTTTTAAAAGACAAAGGCTATCCAAGGTTAGAAAATCTATCTGATTGCATTTTTCAGTTATATGCATTACCAGAACGAGAGCTCCAAATAGCTGCCTTGTACTTAATGGATTATAAAATAAAGGAGCAACCTGATATAACAGATATTGAAACCATTGAATACTTAATTACAAATAAGTCATGGTGGGATACGGTTGATCATATCGCCCAGAATCATGCAGGAGTTTATTTTAAGAAATTTCCAGAAATGATCCGTGTATACTCTGAGAAATGGCTTCAGTCCGATAATATATGGCTAAAAAGAACAGCTATCTTATTCCAACTCAAATATAAAGAAGAAACGGATGAAGAATTATTATTTTCCATACTGAGCCGTTCTATTGGTACAAAGGAATTTTTTATTAATAAAGCGATAGGCTGGGCACTGAGGGAGTACTCAAAGGTGAATAAGGAAGCAGTTATCGCTTTCATTTATAAATATGATGAGCAATTAGCAAATTTAAGTAAGCGTGAAGGCTTAAAGTGGCTGAAATCAAGAGAATTGATTTAACATTCATGTAAAAAGTGAGGTAGAGAGCATCCAACTCACTTTTTAGGTCTGTTCATGGTATTATTAATTATGGTATTAAGCAGTATCTTCAGAAGGACTTTCTAAGACTTCAAATACTTTCGGTACCTCTTTGGAAAGAATGAGGGATTCATTTCGAATTAAACCTTTGAATTGTTCAATTGGAAATGCTCCTCGGGTGGAGTTACTAAGTTCCACTTTAACTGTCTTTTCATTTAAATACAAAATACGTAAAGTTTTCGCTTTGCTAAAGTTTGGGATAAACTTATCTGTGATTGAAAAAATCATATTTTCCTTTAATTCCAATTGTATCACCCTTTGTTAAAAATTTACTCTTCTATCATTGTTTCCTTGTTTTAAAACCTACATACATAAATTTGTGGAGGCTGAAGTTATGAAACCGATTGTGAAAGAAATTCTCCAGCAGAAATTAGACATGTTCAGAAATAAAGACGTTTATTTACATTTGGAAACTACAAATGGGGCTTATGCTAGTCATTTGCATGAAAACATGGTTGTTGGTGCGTATATAAGAAATGGCAAAATAAAATATGAATTAGGAAGCATTACGGGGGATGGCCCATTTAGGGTTGGATTAAAAATTGAATTAGGTTGGGTATATGCAGAAGGATTGACCGATTGGGAAATGGACGAACGTGGCCGCTTAATCGTTGCAGGTCACGACCCTGATGGAAGACTTGCGGTAGCCTTTCAATTAAGTGAGACCCCATTTGAATAAGGAGTGGAAATGATGAAAGAACATATCCTTGTAGTTTTACCTCACCCAGATGACGAGGCATTTGGAGCCTCTGGAACGATTACTCTCCATACAAAAAAAGGTGTTCCTGTTACTTATGCCTGTGCAACACTTGGGGAAATGGGACGAAACATGGGCTTACCTCCTTTTGCAAATCGCGAATCGCTACCACTAATTCGAAAAAAAGAATTAGAAGAAGCTTGTGATGCAATGGGAATAAAGGATTTACGTTTATTAGGTTACCGGGATAAAACGCTTGAGTTTGAAAACATAGAAGAAGTGGCTGATACCATCTACAAATTATTAGATGAACTAAAGCCAACACTTGTTATTACACATTATCCTGGATTTGCTGTCCACCCAGACCATGATGCTTGCGGAGCAGCCACAATCAAAGCTATATCGCGATTGGATAAAGAAAACCGTCCAATCGTCTATGCAATGGCATTCTCGAAAGACTGCCGTGATGTTTTAGGGGATCCCGATATACGAATTAATATTGAAGAAGTAGCAGATCAAAAGATTGCTTCCTTAAAAGCTCATAAAAGTCAAACGAGCCAGCTTGTAGCCGGGCTAGAGGAAAAATTAAAAAATGGTGACCCGGATACAAAAAACTGGCTTTCAAGAGAAGTGTTTTGGACATATAGGTTTAATGACTAAGAGAGGTAGGCATTCATGAATCATTCATCTGAAGACATTTTGAACGCATTTCGGCAAATATGGATTAATCGATCACTTGAATCAAATGAAGATGCCCATACAACCTTACTAAACGCAATTCAGGTTGACCTACAAGATGAACTGTCTCACCCGAGAGTAAGGGTATCCCCCTATCAAAAGTTTCATCTTGCCGTGAGAAGAATTATTCAATCCAAACTAACCGATCAAGATAAGTTAGTACTAATTAGAATTTATGAAGAAGAAATAACAAAGCTAACTGCTACAAAATAGAAAATCCTCTCAAATTAGAGAGGATTTTTCAAGTATTAAAAGGTTCCTACAGCAGGATATCAACAATCAAGACTTTTTGAAAATATATCTTATTTTTTTGTGAATTTTTCTTGTAAAAGGATAGGGCTTCAAGTAACTTTTATTATATAAATGATGATGATTGAAAGAGAGTGCGGGACGTACACATGAAAAAATATATCATTTTATCCATAGTCATACTACTTATTCTTTTGCTTTTGCCGAAAAGTGTTCCGCTTATTTTAGGATTTTTAACCGCCATTATGTTTGAAGGGGTAGTTGTATTTCTACAAAAGAAATGGAAGTCTAACAGACTATTGCCAGTTACTGTTATCTTTATCGGTTTTCTCTCTATTATAGGGTTTATTAGTTATGTGGTTGTAGCGAAATTAATTGAACAACTCGTGTATTTTTCAAATAATTTACCGTCAATTCTAGCTGAGGTAAATCGAATAATCGGTATATATTTGAATAAGTGGGAAATATTCTCGGCAAATGTACCGAAAGATCTGATTCTTTCTATTGAATCTAGCTTTTATTCGATAGAACAATCTTTGCTTTCAGCTACTTCAAACTTAACACAATCGACCATATTACTATTTACATCGATTCCCCATATCCTGTTAGAGGTGTTAGTGTATTTCATTTCATTATTTCTTTTTAGCTATGATCTTCCTAAAGTAAAGCGTAGTTTATTAACATGGTTCTCAGATCAAACGAAAGAAAAAATCCTGTTTATGTATCATCAACTGAATAAAGCTGGAATTGGATTTATTAAGGCACAGTTTTTGTTTAGTATCTTGACCTTTCTCCTTGCTTATAGTGGGCTGTTTATATTAAAGGTCGACTACCCAATATTGTTATCGATTGTCATAATGTGCGTTGATATCTTACCTGTTTTAGGTACAGGCTCCGTGTTAGTTCCACTGGCGGTCTATAGTTTTATTACAAATTCCCAAGAAGTGGGATTTGGCCTTTTGCTATTATTTTTAATTATCACTGTTATAAGAAGGGTGATTGAACCAAAGGTGTATTCTTCTAGTATGGGTATTAGTCCTTTGGCATCACTCATTAGTATGTACTTAGGATTTCAAATGATTGGATTTATAGGTCTGATTTTAGGACCAACGGTTGTTATTATTATGGATACACTACGAAAATCAGAGCTAATTAAATTTCAATGGAAGATTTAATGAAAAAAGAGTATCAGTTGATACTCTTTTTTATTTGCAATTTACTAAATGAAATTAGGTAGATAAGGATGTATTTTCTACTAATAATATAAATATTCAGAATATAAGTTGAAAAAGTATGTGACGTTATACTATAATAGCGTTAAATATACGTTACAAAAACGTTCTCGACTGAATTTGCATCCAAACACTTGAAAGCCCTTTCATAATTGTAAGACATAGTTTCTTGCAAGGGTAATAGAATGTAAGGATAAGTGAATTAAGTGAATGTTATTAGCTATCCAAACCAATAAGTCTTAGGAGGAATATTTTTTATGGTAAAATTAATCGCTTTATACAAACATCCAGAGGATAAACAAGCATTTGATGCTCACTATTTTGGTACACACGCACCTATTACAGCAAAAATTCCAGGCCTTCAAAAAATGGAGGTTACTAGAGTCGTAGGTTCACCTATGGGGGGAGAAGGTAAGTATTATTTAATGTGCGAAATGTACTATGAAAGTCATGAAGCCCTTAAGACAGCTATGAAAACTGATGAAGCGAAAGCGTCTGGAAAGGACCTTATGTCTTTTGCTGGAGAACTAGTAACTTTAATGATTGGTGAGGAAGTGAATGAATAATCAGTTTGAGCATATTCTGGTCGAAAAGCAGAACCAAATCGGGTTTATCACGTTAAATAGACCGAAAGTGTTAAACGCTATTAATCGTAAAATGGTTTCAGAAATTGTGTCAGTTGCTTTGCAGTTTGATCGCGATGACGACGTTAGGGTCATCGTTCTTTCAGGAAATGGCCGTGCATTTGCTGCAGGAGCTGATATTGATGAAATGAGTAATGATAGTTCAATTGATCTTGAGCTATTAAATCAGTTTGTTGATTGGGACCGACTAGCATTAATAAAAAAGCCACTAATTGGAGCTGTCCAAGGATTTGCCTTTGGCGGAGGTTTTGAATTAGCATTATGCTGCGATTTGTTATTCGTAGCTGAAGGAACTGAATTGGGATTCCCTGAGGTTAATTTAGGTGTTATGCCGGGTGCGGGAGGCACTCAACGGCTAACTAAGCTTATGGGGAAAACGAAAGCGATGGAATGGCTTTTTAGTGGTGACAGGATGTCTGCACAAGAAGCATTACAATATGGAGTGATCAATAGAATCATCTCCAAAGAGTTATTAATGGAGGAAACCATAAAATTTGCGAAAAAATTAACAGAAAAACCACCACTATCTTTACGTTTAATCAAGGAGTCTGTTCTTAAGGCAGTTGATTATCCATTATACGAAGGTATGCAATTTGAGCGTAAGAATTTTTATCTATTATTCTCTTCTGAGGACCAAAAAGAAGGGATGAGAGCTTTTATTGAAAAAAGAAATCCAAATTATAAAGGAAAGTAGGGTACAGGTTCATGTATGAAACAATAAAGTACTCACTTGAAAATAGTGTTGCTTGGATTACGCTAAACAGACCTGATAAGCTTAATGCTTTTAATGAGCAAATGAACAAGGAAGTTCAGAAGGCTTTAAAGACCGCAGATCAAGATGAAAATGCCAGATGTATTGTCATCACTGGAGAAGGTCGTGCTTTTTGCTCGGGGCAAGATCTTGAAGGTGTTGATGAAAGTATGGATCATGGAGAAGTATTACGTACAAGATATGGCCCAATGATGAAACAGCTTGCTAAGGTAGAAAAGCCGATTGTTGCTGCAATAAATGGTGTTGCAGCTGGTGCTGGTCTAAGTCTAGCATTAGCTTGTGATTTTAGGCTTGCGTCTGAAAAGGCTAGTATCATGCAGGCATTTATTCATGTAGGTTTAATTCCTGATTCCGGTAATCTATATTATTTGTCAAAACTAGTAGGCCATGCAAAGGCGTTAGAGCTAGCGGTCTTTGGAGAGAAGATTACGGCTCTCGATGCCCAGAGTCTTGGGTTAGTGACGAAGGTTGTCGCGACAGATAATTGGAATGATGAAGTCGTTTCTTATGCAGAACGCCTAGCTCAAATGCCAACAAAAGCAATTGGACTAATAAAAAGGAACTTACATAACAGTTGGCATCTTACATTTGATGAATACTTAGAACTAGAAGCACAAGGGCAAAGAATTGCTGGACTTTCGATGGATCACCGCGAGGGTGTTACTGCCTTTTTAGAAAAACGTAAGCCAGCATTCTTAGGAAGATAAAGTCTTTGTTAAGCTCAAAAGTGAATCTACATGATAGATTCTAAAAACAGGTAAAAAGGAGAGGATGTACGTTGACAACTGTAAAAGAAGAAAAGTTAGAAGTACTTGAGATGAAGCGTGATCGGTATGAACTCATTATAAACGGTGAGCGTGTTGGAAGTTCTTCAGGCGAAACGTTTACAACCTTCAATCCTGCAACTGGTGAAGCAATTGCAGAGGTGGCAAAAGCTTCGAAGGAAGATACAGAGCGAGCGGTTCAAGCGGCAAGACATGCATTTGATCACGGTAAATGGAAGCTATTTCCTGTGAATAAGCGATCTAGAACGTTAAATACAATTGCTTCTATTATGAGAGCTCGCTTCAACGAACTAGTTGAATTGGAGATTTTAGATACTGGGAAATCTTTAGCTGCAGCACAAGGTCAAGTCATGCAAGCGATTGAAGACTTTGAATTTTATGCAGGAGCGATTGTCGG
>NZ_JBHUEM010000018.1:0-22434 GCF_042680805.1 Bacillus salitolerans
GGAGATCAAGCTATTACAACCGCTATTTTAGATAGAATCCTTCACCGTGTGGAGATCATTCATTTAAATGAAGATAGTTGGAGAATGAAACATAGATCAACGATTTTTGAGCAACAAAGTGTTTCAAATTAATAAGCAGAATTTGTGTCATTCTACTTGACGGTCACAATTAGTTACTTACTATTTTTTATAATTTGAATTTACCACAGTATTTATCGTTTAACAATAAAAAATTATTAATTACTTTAATTTTTTTGTTGTTTTTTCACAAACAAAAAGCATTCCAAAAATCATAGAAATGCTTTAAAAGTTTAACTATTCATTTTTGCTGACTATAATAAAGTTCTGTTCTATCACCGGTTATTAAAAAATGTCTTTTCTTATTTTAATACCATAGAGTTCAAGTACGATATAGAAAAGAATTAGCCATAGCTGATCCACATATTTCTATTCAATGATTTCCTCATTATCGGTTCTAAATCCCCATATTATGTATATTTATAGGTTTGTACAGATCTATTCAAATAGGGGGGACAATCAATGAAGATTATTATCCTTATTCTACTAATTATTATTGGATTCATATTATTATCGATCTTAATCTCATATTTTGGAAAGAACAAAGGTAAATCAATACAAGTTCTTACATTTCATTCATTTATGAACCCATCAACTTACAATCATTTTGATGAAAAAACAGATGATAAGAATACAATATTAGATAAGATAAATGATTTTTTGGGAGAGGATTTTAAGGATGATGGTGGTGACCAAGATGATTTTGATGGAGATGATGCAGGAGGAGAGTAAGTAAGCCAGTTTCTCCCAGATAAAAGCTATTCACCTTCCATGCTCTAGAAATATCGTCACTGAAACAATGAATGATAATTTTACTGATCAGCGTAGATTTGTTCAAGTTACCCCCATCCATTAATCAATGCATCTATCTTTTGACTCTCTCATTTTCAAGCGAATAGATGGGATCTCTATAATGTTTTCATTTATCAATAAAAAAGAGAAATATATGTTCATGGTAGTCCAATAATGTAAAATACGATTCATATTTACCGAAAGAAATCTTATCTTAGAAGGATCTCTTTCGACCCCTTGAACATTGTTATTTCCTTTGTTTAGGTATCTTTCATTTTCTTTACACACCTGTCACTACATAAAGAAAATATACCAGCTGCTCCTTGATTCCTACCCTAATATAATATTATTAATTAGTATTTAATGGCTTTAATAATCATTGTCGTAGGAAATCTTTTCGCTTTATGTAAAGAATAATAACGGTCTGTTATGTCTTCATTTTTATTATCATAACTAGCCGATACATCACTTTCTATTACAGAATCAATCGTAAATCCTGCCTTTATCAATTCATTTATGTAGGTACTCATTTTCCTTTTCGGGATTACCATGGGAGCTTCCTCACCTTTAAAATTTGGGTACACGATTGTTCCTTCGTCCTGATAGGATCCATCCAGATACAATTGTCCATCTTGACTTTTAATGTGAACGTACAAGGGATGGTCCCAACTAAAAATAAAGCTTCCCCCTGGCTTTAAGTAAGAATGTATCAATTTTAGAGTAGATGATAAGTCTGTAGTCCAACCAATGGCATAAATTGAATACACAATATCAAAGTATGATTTAGGCAATCCAATGTCCTGTTCCATTGGTGAACAGTATAAATGGGCAAGTGAATCTTTTAGAGTTTCACTTGCTGTCTTTATTTGAGTTTCTGACAAGTCAACACCCCATAATTCACAAGCCCCTTTTTCAAACATATACTTTAAAGAATGCCCACTTCCACACCCTATATCCATTACTTTCTTGCCTTTAATTTCATCAAAAAGTTTTAGTTCATCCTCTGTTTGGGTATATGGACCGTAACTTGGCAATGCATCCTTTCCAATAAAATGATGAGCTACCTTATTCCAACTACTCTTATTTTGATTTAAAGTTTTAATCTTCACAACATCACTTCTTTCTATTTATTTCTACACTAGTTTCAAATCCCTATTGGGGATCTTTCTCCAATTAAGAACGCATTACTCTTCCAATAATTTACTTGCCATAATCAATTAGTGTTTCTAAAAGTTCATTTTAAATATTTCTTAAATCCCTTACTTACAGTACCATCATATCCTTCCCTTTCGAAAAACTGATGAGCTCATTGCCGTTTCGAATCACTTAATAGCATAATCCTATGGCAATCTATTGATTTACAATATTCCTCTACATATTGTAATAGTTTATGTCCCACTTTGTCATTTCGATGATTTTCATGAACAATAATGTTTTCTACTACTCCATAAGGACTTTTTCCATGCAGGGCTTGTAGACATATGTTCAATGTAAGTGTCCCTAGTATTTCTCCCTCTTCATCGTAAACCAACAAAAAGTTGTTTGGGTCCATTCTTATTTTATCAATTTGTTCCTCAAGAACGTTTCTTTTCTTACTATTTGGTACTAGCATTCGATAGAGTTCTGAAATTTGCTCTTTATCGAATCTTTCTGCTTCACGAATCATAAACAACTCAACTCCCCATCCAAAACTTATTTAGGCTCATTTCATATTTAATAATGAATATAACTCTTGCTATATCAGTTACTAACGATCCTTTGTTGGTGTTAAAGCCTCTTTCTCATAAATAAAAACAATTACTTAATCCATTAAATAAAATTTTTATCTCTTCTAGAACTAAATAACATCCTCACTTCCGTTCATTTATAGGAGATATTACTTAATCAACCTTTAATAATTGTCGGATAGCTCTGTCCCACTGACTCATAATGACTGATTACAAAGTGTTTTTTATTGAGACATTCTATTATTTTTTATCATGAGTCTATTCTTTTGACTTTAGCATCTCAGCCAGTTTTATAGATTCTTTTAAGTAAATAGGTGTTTTGGGATGACTAAGTACTTCTTCTGAAGTGAGCCATAATACATGCTCTACTTCTTCTGGGCTTTTAGGAAACGCCTCACCAGATTCAAGTTCACAAAGAAAAACGATATCAACTACATGTTCACTCTTATCAGTTACAAAAGATGTACTGTGGACATAATCCAATTTGTCTTTTACTTTTACACCGACTTCTTCAAATATCTCACGCCTTAGCGTTCTTTCCAAAATATCTGAGGTATTTCCTTCCATATCCACCTTACCACCAACAAGAGAAAGCAAACCGCCTGCGTGTTCCTCTTTTTTACTTCGTTCAATAATTAGCCACTTATCATTATTCCATATCGCACCTTCAACATTTACAATAAACATTAGTTGAGTTTCCTCCCAATATTACTTTTATTATTTCTACTACATTTATTTTTGCCCTTTTAATAAGTCCATTATCAGTATTAAATAACCATCCTATTTATCTATACATATCAATAAGCTCTTCTAGTATTCTTGAGTATATTTCAGGTTGCTCTCTGTGTACTAAGTGTGAAGCAAACGGTATTATTGCTACATGAATTTGATGATTCTGTTCTGAATGATTAATTCCATTTTTTCTTTATCCATATATTGTTAATACGCTTTTAGAGATAAAAAGTTTCATTTTTCCCATGAAAAACATATATAGAGTTCTCATTATCATATACAATACTTCCTAAATAATAGAAAAACCAGCACTAAACCTACATTTTCAGATTGACCAAACAACTTTTACTGTTATGGAACTTTGGTATATCAATTAAGCAATTTTTTTACTACTCGTTCAGTTCTGCTATTCTACATGAAAGACTTGCATTGACTTTAGATTGTTAGTTATTTATACTTTACAATATGTAAAAATGTTTAAACCTATTTATTCTAATGAAAATAAAGGAGAAAGTTATGGATAATCAAGAAGAAATTTTACGACTATTGGATGCAGTCAGCGATCCCATAAGAACACAATTGATATTCTTAATAGGTCAACATGGTCGAATGAATGTAACAGATATTACAGCACATTTTGCTCTTAGCCGTCCCGCAATTTCCCATCATTTGAAGGTCCTAAAGGATGCTGGAGCGTTATCTAGTAACAAGAAAGGTCAAGAAGTATTTTATGAACTCAACAGAAGACAAGTGGTTACTGCACTACGTACATTAGCAGATTCGATAGAAGGTTGTTGTCCATATACAGATTAATCTGTATTCTTTTATCCGTTATGTAAATAAGTTTAAACTAATTTAATTAATGATGGGGTGAAAATTATGATATACGATGCTCTTGTAATAGGAGCTGGGCAAGCCGGACCTGCAACTGGATATCATCTGAAAATGAAGGGACTTTCATTTCTGATCTTGGAAGGAAATACTCAACCTGTAGGGTCATGGCCTTTCTATTACAATAGTCTAAAATTGTTCTCACCAGCAGGTTACTCCTCACTGCCAGGGATGAAATTCCCTGCACCTCCGAATACTTATCCGACTAAAGAAGACGTCATTTCCTACCTAAAAGAATATGCCGCGTACTTTGAACTCCCTGTTAAAGTTGGTACACGAGTTAATCGTGTAATTAAAGACGGCGATATCTTTACAGTTTTTACAGAAACCGGATCATACCAAGCTTTCTCCCTAATTAGTGCGACCGGATCTTTTAGCTCTCCAAATCGTCCATATATATCGGGACAAGAGATATTTTGTAAACCTATTAATCATTCAAGCGAGTATCACGATGCCACTCCATTTGAAGGAGAGCGTATCGTTATTGTCGGTGGACGAAATTCAGCGGTCCAAATCGGAGTAGAAATATCCAGAATAGCAGATGTTACTTTGACGAGCAGAAAACCAATCAACCTTATTCCTCACAGTATACTCGGCCAAGATATCCACGTATGGGCCAGATTATCAGGCCTGGATAAGCTTCCACTTGGTCATTGGATAAGGTTATCTGAACCTAGGACGGCTATTGACATCAGTGGATATAAAGAAGCATTTCAAGCTGGAATGCCGGATTGGAGACCCATGTTTTCTCATTTGACTAGAGACGGAGTTCAATGGAACGACGGTATGAAAGAGGAAGTGGATCGCATTATCCTTGCCACTGGATACCGCTCGAACTTTTCATATTTATCTCGTATAGGTGCACTAGAGCCGAGTGGAAAAACTATCCAAAGAGCTGGTATAAGTCTAAATGTCCCTGGACTTTACTATGTTGGAATATCGGGACAAAGATCAATATCTTCTGCTACTTTGCGAGGCGTTGGAAGTGATGCGAAATATGTGATAAATAATGCTGTTAGACACCTGAAAAAGATAAAACAAGGGTGAATGCAATGAAATATATTTTAATAATGTATTTACTTATTACTTCAATTATTTTTTTCTTTGGGATCATTCACATTGCTGTCGCACCTTTTTTTTATGAACGGCTCTCAAAAGAATCATTATGGTATGTATCTGGCGGGCTTTCGCTGATCTTGCTTTCTTTCTTGAACTTCATCTTGTATCATACCGGTAACATGGATTGGATTGCTTTACTGATTATCCATCTGAGTAATTCAGCTTCAATATTTTTCCTAGTTTTATTAATTATCGTATATAGGGTACCTCATGTGATTCTTCTTTTGTTTCTTTGTATATCTTTGTCTATATTGGCTTTGGTACTTTTTCCAGTTTGGTAAGAAAAAGATAAAAGATCAATCTATGTTTTACAATTGGATGTAGGGACTTTTTACCAACTTGGCTAAGTGAAGAAAGCTAATGTGAGTAGTTTACCGAGATTTTTCATATTTCATAAAGATACAGCATTAGCTTAGTATCTTTAATCTTTAGTTAAAAAAAATCCACCCGTAAGTGAACGGGTGGTTTTCTCTGCGGCAGAAAGCCTTTGTTATTAACCAAACCAAATAGGGTTGCTAAAAAGTTTACCAATTGTGCTATTTCTACTGACCAGTTCTCAACAGTTCTTCGCTTATTTGTAATAGAGTTGGATTATGGTGAAAATGGTTGGATTATTAATTTTTCTATCTAATCATCACAAAAAATTGAAATCCTCAATTTTTTCGTAAAAACTAATCGAATCATACATCAGGCTACGAATCCTATTCCATTTATAGGAATGTTTTGGTTGACAACCGAAGCATTTTAGCAACCTCGGCAAAGATATTTCATACCACTCAAACTTAAACGTTATTCCTTTAATGGAATCGTTGTTTCAACTTTGCTTTGTCTAATAATAACATTGTTAATTTGGTCTGATACATCTTTATCAACTTTAAAAACAAATGTCCTTGGGGTTGCGTCAGCAGTACACGGAATATCATGTTCATAAAGCTCAAAATACATATTTTTCCTTTTAATAGATATATTTATCTCCTCAAATAAATATGGACAACTTCCTGATTCTGTAACTCCTATAAAGAAAACATGATGATCTTCAAAATTTACTTCTGCAATTTCTTGATTAAATTTGAACAAGTTCGATGTATTTATGTAATTGAGCTTATCTGTAACTTTTAAAACAATGTAACCATGTAAAGGGACTTCTTTTCTTTGAAATACTACATCATCGTAGTTAGATGGAAACGTCTTTTCACTCAAAATCAGTTCAACATTATCATTTTTCTTTTGTGCATTTCCTTGATTTTGTTTTTTGTAAACAATTTTATCATCATTAATGTTACATCCATTAATGATTAGAGTAATTGTTACTACCAAAATAATTCTTAGGAACCAATACATTTCATATCCTCCTTTCGTTATTTCACATTTGCGCATCTTAAAAAAACACTGGACATTGTTTCATTAGGCATAAATTGCTCAGCGTTGTTTTAGTTAGTTATTCCCGTAATATATCCAGACCAAAAGTGAATTTTACTAAACTTTTATTAAATAGTTCCATTGTTAAATTACTTACTTCAAAAAAATAAGGGTCGATCACCTTCTTGAAAAATTCATCCGTAAGAAAAATAGTGTCTCCACAGAAGTACCAAACTAAAAACTAATAAAGTCGAAATCCTTTTTATGTAAAGGATTCGACTTTTTATCAAGAACAATTATAAACTGTGACTAGTATCTACCGTAGTGTAATTTTTCCCTTTAACCTGCTTTAATGTCGCAACTATAAGAAAGCTAACAATTACTAATAATAGCCATGAACTTACCTTCCCGAGATGAACGAGACTCCAAGCTTCGGTTTGGTTTGGATATTCCCAAGCTCCAAAGAACGTCGCGATATTTTCGGCTATCCATATAAAAAATCCGATGAGTACAAAAGATAGTGCGATTGGCATACGGTAACGAGTTCCATTAACCTCGTATGTAACCCATGATTGCCAAAAGACGATAATAACAAGTCCAGATAGCCACCATCGGACGTCAATCCAAAAATGATGAGTAAAGAAATTCAAATAAATCGCAGCTGCTAGAGGTACAACAACTAAAAACGGTGGCCACCTAACCAATTCAACCTTAAACCTCCTCCACGCCTGGCAAAGATAACTCGCTACACTAGCGTACATGAATCCGCTATATAAAGGCACTCCAAAAATTTTGAAATATCCTTCCTCTGGATAAGACCAGGAGCCCATATGTACCTTGAAAAGTTCAAGAATAAGTCCTATAACGTGGAACAATGTAATAACCTTTAGTTCATCCCGTGTTTCAAGTCCAGAATGAACCATCCACCATTGCATTAGAAGGCAAATGATGAGTAGAAAATCATACCGTGGTATGAAGGGAATTGCTATGATTTGTGTAAAAGCCAGAGAAGCAAAAATAACGACAGGAAACAAACAAGATAAGGCCTGCTCAAAGCCAAAATGAACGAATTGTTTTAGTGCTCTCATGATTTTGCCTCCAAAATGTTTTTTCTGAATATAGTAAGACTTAGTTTTTGGGTGTCTTCATACCCTCGGTATTCAAAATGGTCTCCTGGCTGACAATAAAAAGCCGTAACTGGAGTTCCAATAAGAAAAAGTTTCATAAAAAACACCTATCTATCCCATTGTTAATTTATCACATTTATTTATTGTTTATCAATAAATATTTATTTATTTTAGTAATATTTTTACTGATAAATATTTATTATTAGAAGATAAATTTCATTCCTCATTTTATAAAAGCTTTATAAAACGTAAATCTACCAAAACATCTTTATGAAAAAGTCCAATCACAGTTCCTTATTCATAATTTATATAGTTTCCCCATCCTTTAGTCCTATAGTAAATTCATTCATAAGTAATGGCTTCTCCTACCTAAATATTTTGTGTAGAATTTCAGTCTTGTTTTTCCAGATATGGTAGTATGGCTTTGTTAAATATATATATTTAATAATATAAGATAAATATTTTTACAAGTATCTTTTATTAGATGATTGTCTTATAATAAACATTGAAAGAAGTGAGGTGTTGATATGGCAATAGAATGGAATAACCGTACAAAAACACAAGACGTGGTGGTGGAGCATTTACATTCACCAGTCGTAGAGACTATTTCGTTTATTTCGTCTTTACTTAATTCAGAAAAAGATAAAGAGCTTGGCACAAAATATAATCAATTACAGAAGGAACTTGATTCAAGATCAATTGAATTCCTACGTTATTTGGAATTACATACAGATTGGAGTTTCACATTTCTCTATAATTTCTTCATTCCTTTTCCCTATTTTCATGAAGTAGAATTGTTTCTCCAAGAGATTTCTACTCTTAGTGATTTTGATTTTTTGTATCATTTTTTTGGAGAGTCTATTCCTAAGAAGCTGCTTGTCGAATTGATTGAGAATCCACAAAAGACAATGGTCACAGAGGATTCAATTTGGTGGGAATCTGATGATCAGAAAGCAAAAATGGAAGAAATAGTAACAACTTTACCTAATTTTCGAGAAAGCCTTTATTCACTTCTTATTAATGTTCATCAATCTAATACATTTCAGGACGAACTTACGAAAATAAGTAAACTAGCCCAACACTCAATTGAAAAAGTCAAGGCCATGGAAATGGAACCTCTAGCTTTAGCACAATATTTAATGGGAAAAACGTTCAGACGTACAAGTGTATATGAAATGTATTACTTTATTCCTTCCTACTTCTACTCTACTTATCGAACCCGTATTTTTGATTCGAAGATTTGTATTGTAATATACGGCGTGAATGCACCACTTGTTGATTTTAGAGAAAAAAGTGCAGAACTTGAGCTGCAATTAAAGGCTCTTTCTGATCGAAATCGAATACTCATCCTAAGAATGCTTGCAAGAAGAAAGGAATACGGTGCTAAAATTGCAGAATACCTTGGTATTACAACTGCAACTGTTTCACACCACCTTGAACTTTTGAAGAAAGCTGGTTTTGTGAAAGAAGAAAAGGTAGGTACAATTAAATATTTTTCATATAATCAAGAACATGCCGAAACAACGTTAAAACAATTACACGACTTTATAAATTTAGAGTAATCGTCTAATCCACCATAGGGATTAGGCTTTTTTTGTGGCAATTTTAAAAAAAATGATGGTTGACTTCCCCATCTATTATAATATAATCATCTTATAAGATAATTATCTAATATTGGAGGGTCTATATGAATGATCATGTAATTGAAGTTTCTAATGTTACTCGTTCCTACACAACAGAAGTAGGTCTATTCAAAAAAGAAAAAAGGAAGGTAGATGCTTTAAATGGAGTTTCATTTTCTGTTAAGAGAGGAGAAATATTTGGATTACTAGGACCAAATGGTGCTGGAAAGACTACCATGATTAAAATACTGTCAACGATGCTGATTCCCCATTCAGGTAAAGTATCTATTTTAGGACTTGACCCTGCAAAAGACCATATTCTTTTGCGACCAAAAATTAACTTTATACTTGGAGGAGAACGAAACCTATACTGGCGCCTATCTGCCTATGACAATCTATCTTATTTTGCTGATTTATATAAAGTCCCTAACTCTATAAAGAAAAAGAGAATAATAGATTTACTAACCTTAGTAGGTCTAGAAGATGTTGCCCATCAGAAGGTTGAAACCTTCTCAAAAGGAATGAAACAACGATTACAAATTGCCAGAGGGCTTATAAACAATCCCGACATTTTGTTTCTTGATGAGCCGTCAATAGGACTTGATCCTGTTAGTGCTAGACAGCTTCGAGAAATTTTACGGGATCTTAATAAGCAAGGTACAACCATTTTACTTACCACTCATTACATGTTTGAAGCAGACGAACTATGTGACCGTATTGCCTTTATTAATAAAGGTAAGTTGATTGAAATTGATACTCCATCTAATTTAAAGAAGAAAGTAGACAACCTGTCCATTATTGAATGTACGCTCTTAGGAGCATCACAATCACAAATAGACACTATAAAAAATCTCAAAAGTATTCACAACATACAAGTGAATCATCATGATTTTACATATGTCTTACGTGTACAAACAAATGAACCTCAGCTTGTTGTACCGTTTATTTACGACTCGATGAAAAATTGTGTGATAACGGATTTAACGATATCCAATCCAACACTTGAAGATGTATATGTAAAAACGATTGGAGAGTTTGTATCATGATATTAGCTAAGTCCCTACTTCATACCATTCTTGTTCATATGAAATTATCTATTGCAAGACCCATGTTTAAGTTCATTATTTGGATTTCTCCCCTTTTCTTTTCAACTATAGCCATTTTTATATATGGAACAGACTCGGCAGAAACGTTATTTCACTATGTCGTATTAGGTTCAGGTTTTATGGCTCTTTGGTCTTCCATTGTTTTTTCATCTGCAAGTGATGTGAACAGAGAACGATTTTATGGAACACTTGAGATTATTTTTATCTCACCTATACCGTTTGCAAGTACCTTAATAGGGAAAATTATTGCCAATACGTTATGGGGCCTTATATCGATGATTTTGTCATTTATTTATTTAAAAATTGTGTTTCAACTAGATCTTGTCTTTTATCACCCTTGGCTATTTGTGATTGCACTTGTTTTTGTATTACTAGCATTGTCTGTTTTCTCGTTCTTTTTAGCACTTGTTTTTACACTTTCTAGACAAGCGGAAGCACTAATGAATTTTATAGAGTATCCAATCTATTTAGTGTGTGGTTTTTTGTTTCCCATTTCCTATTTACCAAACTGGGTCCAAGGTATTTCATACATCTTGCCACCTACATGGGCAATCCAATTATTACGAGACGTGACGACTGAATCGCTATCATTGCAGTCTGTAACGATCTCTTTTACTGCCATTATTTTGCTTACATTGTTGTACATTTTCATTGGGATTTTTTGCTACCAATTAATGGATAAAAAAGCCAGAACTAGTGGGAAATTGGGGGTTTATTAACGAATGGAAGCCGTTCAACGTTTTATACGTCATAGTTTTCTATCCTATAAAGCATTATTTGGCTGGCTTGATCCGAAGGTATATTTTTTAGTGATGGTGTTGAATCCTATCTGTCAGCTACTTTTCTTCTCCACTTTAGTCAACTATGTGTACAAGGGAGAAAATTTATTGGGCTATGTTGCAGCAAATGCTTTACTTCTTTGTGTTTTAAATGCAGTATTTGGAATTATGTCAGTCATAACTTCGGATAGAAGGATGGGAACCCTTCACCTTGTAATGAGCACACCAACCAATAAAGTGAGTTTATTTCTGTCAAGATCTGTTGCCCATGTCATTAATGGGCTTGTAACGGCAGCTATTGGACTATTGTTTGGACTCCTTCTCTTTCAGCTAACGATCTCATTTGAAGCAAGTCTCTTATTGTTGTTGATTTGGGTGTGTTCTATCTTTTCAGCATGCGGGCTTGGTCTTATAGTTGGAAGCTTCTGTCTCTGGTCACCTTCCATGCACCTTTGGTCCAATTTACTGGCAAGCCTGTTACTACTAGTGAGTGGCGCTAACTACCCATTATCGAGTATGCCAGATTGGCTGCAGCTTCTAGGTCAGTTTACACCTTTAACGAGAGGGGTACAGCTTACGAAGGACATCTTAAACGAAGGGCACTATTCGAATGTTTTACCTCTTTTAGGTGAAGAGTTGCTATTAGGTTGTGTATTTTTTGCCATTAGCATTTCTCTACTTAAAATTGCGGAATATCAGTCACGTTCAAAAGGAACAATGGAACTTGATTAAAACCTGAAGATAAAGATAGAAATGAGAATATTTTAGAAACTATAACTAGTTCCATCAATTCAAGGAATATAAATTATTTTAGAATTTTAATTCCTCTTCCATTTACCGTATTCGTAACTGATCCTAAATCATTACTATTACTATCTACACATTTGCACAGTTCAAATGGTGAAATAGTAGGGACTGTCCAAAAAGTCAATTAACTGACCTTGGGTAGTCCCTCTTATTTCTAGTCCAACCTACCATATTTTCACAGGGCTATTTTAACTGTAGCATTCAATAATTTCAAGAGATTCAACAGTAGCTGATCGTATTGCTTATTCAATAGGTGATGAAGATTTCCTAATCAGCTCCATATTTTTAATAACATGCTCCACATTTTTCATACCAACCATTACTGAGTGAATGAAGGGGTCATGTAATATTGACAACAGGATCTTATATGGATTTTCACCTTCATGAATTAATTTACCTAAATTAAATGGAGCACTTGTCACAACCGTTAAACCCAATTTTTGGGCAGCTTCTAAAACAGAATATGATTCTCTATTAACCTCTTGATTCTTACGTGTTTTTGCTTCATCCATATACGAATTATATGGGCATTGAATAAACTTAAAATGATGATCATCACCAATCGCTTCTTTTAAGACATTGACCACTTTCTCTAGTGAAATATATCCTGCTTCACTAGGATTGCACAACAGCCCACTCCATGTTGCAAGCCCGTAGTATTGAATATTCCCTTTACTTACTTGTTCTTCAAAAGATATAAATAACATTTTTAATTTTTCATAAAAAACTTCAGGTCCTACTACCTTCAGAGATATCTCTGGATTGTGAATGTAGTAGATGTCTATAGTATCAAGCCCAAGGTGCATTTTACTTTTTTCAATTGCAAACTCATAATAGGAAGGGACTAAAACGTGGCGATGGTGTTCGACAATGTTTAAATCAGATTGTTTTATGATTCCCCCCTCCAGTAGGATTTTTTGTAAATATTCAGTAGGTATTAGCTTTGCATCAATATCTCCTGGTATTAGACCAGCTTTAGAAGAAATCACAATCTCACTTCGTTTTATTAGCTTTTTTTCATTTATGAGACGTGATAATACGACCCCTAAATCACGTTCTGACCTCATTCCCCGATAGTTAATTGCTGTGTCAATATAGTTTATTCCGTTTTTTAATCCATACTCAATGGAGGTTTGATAAAGCCTTGAATCAGTCTCATCCATATTACCAAGGTGAGTTCCAATTGCAATTGGTGAGAAAGAAAACCACTCCGTTTCACTGTTAACAATTCTATTCCTATCTAAGTAATTGACAGTATCCTTATATGTGGCATAACCGCTTATCATATTTCCCTCTCCTTTACACCTTTAAATGTCTAAAACTAATACTAATGCTTTTAGAATAAAATAAAAGACTGAAAATAATTGGATGGAAATGGTATAATGTACTTAAGGAATAAAATGGGCAGTTCCTGAAATAATTCAGTGCTGCCCATTCTTTATTTTAATTAACTTTTTAAGCTCTTAAAATATAGCGTATAAGCTTGTTGTAGAAGGCACCAGTAGTTAAAGAAGGGAATGACAATTCTAATCCGTATTCATCAATCTTCAATATACTATCTCAATCTTTGCTGCTCCTCCTTGAGGAGGATTTGACTCTAACAGTTCTCCATTAATCCAGACCTTTATTTTCCCGATTTTCAACTCATGAAAATCATTTGTTTCATTCACCGAAATCCATACCTGGTCCGTACTATGATCTATATCAAGTCTCTATCTACATCAATGGATAAAAGAACTCTAGGTTTAGTTATTTGAACAGGAAACTACTATTGAAACTAGAACTAAGGAAAAAAGTAAAGAGAAAAGTAGCCTTATAATTAAAATTACAATCTTTCCTCCTTAATTACAAAATATTTACCTTTTTTCCCGTTCATAATAAAAGCAGCTTTGCAAAAGCTTCCACGTTTATTCAAATCAAATGACTGAATTATTAAGGAACAGTAACAAAAATCCTCTTACTTACTTATTTGAAATTATTAAGCTCAAAACGTCCAATTTCTTCATCTTCTACATAAATTACTAATGATGCTTCACGTGCATGTTCTACTAATTTATCTAATTGCTCATCTGATGGTACAAGTCTTATTTCGGGATTTTCCTCTAATGCACCTAAATCATAATCAATATGATATTCTCCTTCTTGATTTGGTTCAAGAACCGGGATACTTACTTTACCCATGCCCAATTTTGCTTCCTTTCTTTCTTCTTCATTATAGATATTAAACCCCATAACATCTTTTGAAATTTCTATTAGTTTCTCGTTGGGTTCAATGAACACTTTTAGTCCATCTTCGTACTCATATGTTTCTTCATTCAGGTTTTCTTTTCCACCCAGAGTTTCTTCACCTATGTTTTTTAACACAAAATAATAACTTAATGTAAGAGGCTGTATATATTCCCCTTCCTTTTCTCCAGAAGTAATACGCATTCCGCCTGACCGATCATCATTAATATTGACAGATAAACTTTTCATTTCTAAAGATTGTTTAGCCGAACATCCTGATAAAATGATTAAAACTATAAAAATAACTGAAATTAACCTCATACATTCAACCTCCTTAAAGAACATCCATTTTCGTCTATATTTCACCATAATACCCATGTAATCTTTACTTCAAACTGTAAATGGCATTCTCCTTCAAGAAAAATGGCAATCATTCCCAAAACATTGAGTGTATTGTGTTAATGTATTGGTTCAATCGTTTCTAGACGCCCTTTGTTTGGAAACTTTCTATTCCAACAATATAGCCAAATCCATATTATACTTAGCACTTCACCTTCTTAAAGCAGAACAATTACCTACTTAATTCTCCTTATGATACGTATTAAGTAGTAAAGAATTATCCAAGGTAAAATGTATTGAGTAATCCATTGAAATATAACGATCATCCCTAACCAGCCAGTAAAATTAAAAAATGGAACATATTCAATCAGAATATAAGAGGATAAGACGAGCAACAGAATAATGAAGAAAAAGGTAATATAATTTTTCATAACTCTCCCCTTGAAGCGTTTACGATAAGTATATCACTTTTAGGAAATATTTAGGTTTAAAAACCCAATAAAGGCTCCGTTAATAAAATTAGTGACAGCTATAGTTGGAAATTTAGAGCCGATTTTTTGATTAGTGTTTAAAAATTTTTTTTAGGAAGTAAAGAGTTAAATCATCATTATTTGCAAATTGAGCATATTGTTCTAACTGTTGTCCCTTATATTAGACACCTGTACCATCCGTACTTATTATGTTACAGAAGTAATAAAATGATGGATGTGGGAGAGACAAATGCAAAAAAAACTATTACTGCCTCTCATTACTTTCTTGTTGAATATAATACCCTTCAAACCATTCTGATGGTTTATGCCACTTCTATGTTGCAAATCCATTAACATAGTCTACAATATCGCTTATAAGCATTGAATTCAAAGTAAATAGGGTCATGAAAAAAGTAAAACGATCCGAATTCATGCTCAGTAAAATGATAAACCAAGAAAATCAATATATATTTAAGCAGCTGAAAAAGCAACGAGTCTTGAAGACCTCGTTGCTTCTTACCACTCACTCTTTAAGGACAATTTTTGCACATTATAATAGAGTCATAATTATACAAAGCTATCCCTTCCTACTTTTAGCTTTGTTTTCCTTTCCAGGAATCCTTCAGTGAGACAATTCTATTGAAAATAAACTTTTTGTCTGTTGAGTATTTATCTAAACAAAAATAACCGTGTCGGAAAAATTGGTACCTATCCTCATTGTTCATATTTACAATACAAGATTCTATTTTGCAATTCTCTAGAACGATCATGGATCTTGGATTAACCTTTTCATTCCAAGTTTTTTGCGTATCCTTCACAATCTCTTCATTATGAAATAATTTATCGAATATATTTACATTAACTGAAACACAATCTTCAGCTGAAACCCAATGAATAGTTCCCTTTACTTTTCTAGCTGTAAAACCTGTTCCGCTTTTAGTGATCGGATCATACGTACATAGAAGTTCAATAACCTCTCCTGTACCCTCATCCTTTATTACCTCATTACACTTAATAATGTAGGCACCTTTTAATCTAACTTCCGAATGTAGAGACAGTCTTTTATACCCTTTAGTTGGAACTTCCATAAAGTCTTCCTTTTCAATATAAATAACTTTAGAAAAAGGCACCTCCCTGTTTCCTAGTTCAGGATTCTCTCTATTATTTTCAATCGATAAAAGGTCAGCCTTATTTTCATCATAATTTGTAATCGTTACTTTCAAGGGATTTAAAACAGCCATTATACTTTTCACTTTTGTTTTTAGCTCATTTCGGAGTATGCTTTCAAGTATCGTAAAATCAACTGTGCTCTGATGTTTGACAAAACCAATTTCATTTACAAAAATTTTAATACTTTCAGGGGTAAAGCCTCTTCTTCTGAGACCTCTTAAAGTTGGTAATCTAGGATCATCCCATCCATCTACTAAATTTTCTGTAACCAACTCCCGCAAATACCGTTTACTTGTTACAACACCAGATATATCAATTCTTCCAAATTCTCTTTGTTTTGGTGGGTACTTTATTCCTAGCTCTGTTAATACCCATTCGTATAAAGGTCGATGATCTTTGAATTCTATCGAACATAATGAATGGGTAACCCCTTCCATGGCATCTTGTATTGGGTGTGCAAAATCGTACATCGGATATATACACCATTCCTTACCCGTTCGATAATGACTTGCGTGAATAATTCTATATAAGACAGGATCTCTTAAGTTAATATTTGGCGATTCCATATCAATTTTAGCTCTTAACACCTTCGAACCAGCCAGAAATTCACCCTTTTTCATCTTTAAAAATAATTCAATGTTTTCCTCAACGGGTCTATTTCTAAATGGACTTTTTTTACCAGTCTCTGTCAAAGTCCCTCTGTATTCCGTCATTTCTTCAGGTGATAAATCACAAACAAATGCTTTACCCATTTTTATTAAACTCATTGCCGCATTAAATATTTCATTCGAATA
Source organism: Bacillus salitolerans (assembly GCF_042680805.1). NCBI lineage: Bacteria > Bacillati > Bacillota > Bacilli > Caryophanales > Bacillaceae > Bacillus > Bacillus salitolerans. The sequence continues at coordinate 17,139 of NZ_JBHUEM010000018.1, forward strand.
ATCGGATCCATAGAATATTTTAGCAGGCGAATATCCTAACCAATTCATATCTTCAATAATTGCATGGACATACTCACTTTCTTCCTTTAGAGGATTGGTATCATCAAAGCGGAGGTTAAATTCCCCCTTGAATTTTTGGGCGATCATATAATTCATATTGATTGCATAGGCACTTCCAATATGGAGATAACCGTTTGGCTCAGGGGGAAACCTTGTGCAAACTGTTCTTCTATAAGAACCATTCCTTACATCTTCCTCAACAATCCTTTCAATACTATTGAAAATCCCTATCTTCTCTTCGTTCATTTTTATCCCTCCATTAAACAATAATTTTGCTTTGTTTTTTGATTCAATAAAAAAAATCCCACCCCCAAGACTATTTCAGCCTTGGGGACGAGATTTTATATCGTGGTGCCACCCCAGTTTATTAATATGTCTCCATATTAACCTCTTCAGGTACGGTATTGAAAAATACTTATACCCTAGCTCTATAACAGGAGCTCCTGTCACATTATCGCTCTACATAATAGATTCCAATGTAAATGCTCAGAGTCTTGGTTCAATAAATAATTCTTACCCCCTTTTCAGCATCAGGGAGCTCTCTGTAAAGAATAAATTTATTTACTCTTCTCTTCATCGCGTTTTCATTATTATGATATAAATTACCCAATATAATATCAACGTCATTAGCATTTGTAAAGATATTTTTATGTAAATACTCCCAAGTGTAGAAAACACAACAACAATAACTTTCTCAACTAGATTCTTTTATTCAACCCCTATTCCCTCGATACTTGGTCATCATTAGTTATATTTTAACAATTCTTCAAAGTACTTTGAATATGCATCATCATCATTTTTTATTGAATATTTCTCTTTGATTTTTATAAGTACCTTTTTTCTTGATATATCCCTTCGGATACTCTCATATATAACCGAATCATCTTCTAGATCCTCTAACGCTTTTCCAATAGAATTTGCATACGCTTCATAGAGCATAAATAAAACAGCTTGTTGAATACTAAGGGTCTTTAATTCATCTAGGATTTCATCTTTCATAACTTCAATACCATAAATCGTTTCAGCATAGTTTATTTCCTTTTTATATTGCTCCATTGATTGGTGTGCTTTTAATAATAATTCTGGATCAGTTTCATTTTGATTTGGAGTGGAATTTATTTTAGATGCTACTATGTAAAGAATAAGCCACTCTTCTAATGGCTGCTCAATATTTTTCATTTTTTCAACTTTTGACCTTGACTCTTTAAATAGAGATTGTAAATCAAGACTAGTATCATCATCAATTTCCTTTGGTGAATGACTTTCTAAATTTGGTGTTGAAGTATTCTTAATCTCTGTTTGATGTAGAGTATTCTTATTATCATTCTTATCAGTAAATTGAATGATAAGTAAAAATGCTCCAGTAAGTATTAAGGTAATTATTATTTTCCGCATCATTCTACCTCCCATAAAATTCCTTTATAAGGATTCTATATTCCAATTGTAAATCCCTTTAAATGAAAGTCTCTAACCCTTAGTGGATTAGAGCACATTAGATTATTCTGGCACTTCTATAGAGCTTCACCCTAATATCTTTCTAATAATAATAGCTTTACTACGGATTATTGCTGGTTAATTGTTAGAAGTAAGAACAATAGATAAGCTAACGACTAAGGAGAATTTTATGTTTACAAAAATTAAAAATACCACAGCCATTTTTACTGTGGTGAATGTAGTTTAGTTTAGTAATTTAAGCATTTTTTCATATTCTTTACTATCTTTCTCAAGAATACTTCCTTGTCTCGATGTTATTGTTACAGCGCTCCCTTCCGTATTACGAAGGAAAATAAGATATTCTTTTCCTACTTCAACACTGTTTGGTAAAAGTAGAGAATGTACGTTTACTAAGTTCCCATTTTTATACGCCTTATTTACACGATATCCAACTATTGCTAATCCATTATTTACCGGTGTTACTTCTGTAACAGTGATGATAACAATATGATCAGCTTTATCTACCAGGTCTTTTTCATTTAACTTATCTACAGATTGTTTGTTGATTTTTTTCTTTTTATTATAGTTCGCTTGTATATATTTTTTCAACTCACCATAGTTATTGAACTTCTCTTCAACAAAAGGTGGTACATAGGTCTTTTTGAAAACATCGACTAATCTCGCTAATGTTCCATCTTCCTCAACTTTAATTACAAATTCTTCATTTAAAACAAAGAAATCTTGGTCGTACAGATTAGAACTGAAATCTTTTAAAAATAATAGGTACTCTTTATCCATTTCAAGAATATTTTTTTCAGCTGTGTACACTAATATTTCCTCTGGTGTACCACCTAGAACTGAATCACTAATGGTAACTTTGTAAACATCTCTTGTATTATTTAATTTCTCAAACGCATTAATAGTTCCCAAAACAACATGATCAGAATATTTTTCGATTGCATTCTTTAAAGTCATTTCTTGTTCTGTAATCCCGTGTACAAGTTTATTCATGTGAATTTCATTTAATTCTAATTCTTTAGAAGTACTTAAGGCACAACCGCTTGAAAAAACTATTGTGAGTATCGCCAATAGGAGAGTGTTTTTATACATATCTTACTCCTTATTTCTAATAATTTTGTTTTATAACTTTCAATTATTCCTCCTTTTTAGCATTAATAAGTTTACTACCCTTTCTTTTACATCAAATGGTAAAGGTTGCAGCAGAGCTTCTTCTAACAATCTTGGATGTGTTATGCCTTTTGATTTCAAATGATTTTCAATAAGATCAGCTTTTTCTTGTTTCCCAGGGATTAGACAGTACAAGATATACCAGTCTTCTAGTGAACATAAAGGAATGTCCACTCCATTTATCTTCTTATGGGCCACAATTGATTCCGATTTAAGTGATAATTTATATACACCTTCTGTGTGCTGTATCGCAAATCCACCCATAATATCAATATCTATATTTTGGATACTATATTTAGTGAAATACGTTGTAAGGAAAGGTGTAGACCGTTTTGCTTGTTTTGATATTCCAATGAACGATATAACCTCATTTAATTGGATGGCATTCGTTTCACTAACCAAAATATCAATATCATTAGGTTTATCAATTAATTGATAAAAATTAAGTAAAAGAGAACCACCTACTCCCCAAGTAAACTTCAATTTATTGAACCTGTCCCCTATAATAGATAAAGTTTCTAGCACATTCATTCTCCTTACATATTTCTATTTTAAGTAGCTAATCAATTTGGCTAATTTCATTTTTTGCTAAATCACTCCTGCTCATTATTTCAACAAATTAGGAAATATTCCTGCTGGATCAGTGCCTGTTCCTTGGTACATAGTCGCCACCGTGGCGATCCTTATGCTCTATTTACCATTAATAGATGTTTCATAAGAATGGTCACTTTCCCATGCTTGCGAGAATTATGTTTATGTTTCTATTTTTTAATTAACTATCTAATGAGAAAGGGAGATTTATCGGATATATATGACGGTATTTAAACCCCTGATGGCAACTATTCATGAATTCGAAGTTTTTGTTAATGCTAAAAGAAGGACTCTGAAATTTAACGAGAACTAATCCTTAAAGAAAGGACGATTACATTGCCTAGCATCCTTTTGATTTTTATATTACAAATTATATTAGTACCGATATTATCCCTCCGAATTATTTTTGTTGTTAAGAATATGAGCATTCTTGCTTCTATTTTTGGATTTATGGAAGCCTTGATTTATGTGTTTGGTTTATCCATTGTCCTTAGTGGTGATCAAAGTATAGCTGAGATGCTTGTTTATGCTACGGGATTTGCAGCCGGTATATATTTAGGTGGTTATATTGAAAATAAATTGGCTTTAGGGTACACAACCCTCACTGTTAACTTAATGAATATGAATATTGAGCTTGTTTCAGCTTTGCGTGAAAGTGGGTTCGGAGTGACGGTATTCGAAGGAATGGGAAAAGAAAGTGTCCGTTATCAACTTCAAATTTTGACAAAAAGAAGTGTGGAAGAAAAATTAATAAATATGATCGAGCAATATGAGCCATATGCATTTATAATTTCCTATGAGCCACGGAAATTTAAAGGGGGTTATCTTCTAAAGTCCATGAAAAGGAAAAAGAAAAGCAAAACAAATTGAGAAAGAAGCTAGGCTTAACTATTCGCCTACTTTCATCTTAAAGCTGTTAAAGTTTAGCTCTGTTTTTGAAGAATCACTGTTCTTCTAATTAAGGTTTATTTGTAAATTTGTATCCATTTCTTTCGTTTTATACATAAGATAGTAATCAAAGCAGCTTCGCCCACAACTAATAAACCTATGCCTAACACTAATCCTCCGAAGAACAGAAATTCATTTACACTCCATGCGAAGAAATACCATCCTACTATTGCAAACAAACCTAAAGCTAAGTTGATAGCACCAGCAATTAATGCATGGGGTAGGAACAATCCCGTTTTTCTAATCATAGTCGAACCATATTTAAAACTTATAAAAGTAGCTACAATCAAAAAAATAACATAAATAGTCATAGTTACATCTATTTCACTCATACAATCCCCCGCTAACATAAGTTTTTACCATATAAAATCCAAGTTCCTCATTAAAAATTATTTTTTTATAAATGTATTCCATTCATCTAAATATTTATTGTTACTGATTATTAACTCTTTAGAAAGTACTTCCATATTTTTTAAATTATATATAACAACATAACTTCCAAAAGGATCTTTATTTTTGGCTAATCCTCTTTCAAATCTACATATACCTTTTGAATTTACTTTAGAAGAAAGTACACTTATATAATCGTGATCAACAAAAGACTCAAGAACAGGGTCATAGTGTTCTAATTTCTCTTGCAATAATTTAGTAACTTGTTCCATTCTATTTTCTATTAAACTTTGATTTTCTATTTGTTTTTCAGACAGATAAGTCATTAATATTATCCCTAGCAATCCGAATACAACAATACCAAGAAACTTTACATTTTTTTTAATTTCTCCCACCTCATTAATTATTTTACCATTATTAACCAACTTTTCACACTCCTTCTTGATAAAACAAAAGGACCAATCGCTACTGATCCCAGAATTTCTTAATAATACTCACGAAAAGGGTACCTTCAAAATTATTCTTCTGTTTTGAGCAATTTATATAAATCTGTTTGATTAAAAGTATATGAAACATCATGGTGTGACCGCTTGAAAGAGTTGACACAGTTTTTGCTTGATAAAATGCAACACTTTTTTCCAGTTAAGGACTTCCCTTTTTTATGGAAGAGTGTGTATGATGGTCT
>NZ_JBHUEM010000019.1:0-6308 GCF_042680805.1 Bacillus salitolerans
ATTAGATTAGTTGGAACGCCGTATGCGGTGAAAGTCGCATGTACGGTGTGAACAGGGGGAAAAGGGGGAGATAATGTCAAACCTTTACCTATCTGTATGAACAAAGACTTTAAATAAAAACGAGAAATTACATGGTAAAATTAAGAAAAAGGTTGTGTTATTTGTGAAAGTTTCGCTAATGGTGGCAATGGATAAAAATAGAGTGATAGGTAAAGATAATGATATTCCATGGCGATTACCGCGAGATTGGGAATATGTAAAGAAAACAACAATGGGTAATCCAATTATATTAGGTAGAAAGAATTTCGAATCAATTGGAAAAGCGTTAAGCAAAAGAAGAAATATTGTTTTAACAAGGGATAAAGAGTTATCTTTTAAAGGCTACGAAATGGCTCATTCTATCGAAGAAGTTTTTGAGTTATGCAAAAATGAAGAGGAAATTTTCATCTTTGGTGGAGAAGAGATTTATAAAATGTTTATGCCATATGTAGTGAAAATGTATATTACAAATATTCATGAAGAATTTGAGGGAGATACGTTCTTTCCGGAAGTGGAGTATAGTCAGTGGAAAGAAGTATCAGTTGAAAAAGGAATAACAGACAATAAAAATCCTCATATTTACTATTTTCATATTTATGAAAAAGCTGTCTAAATGGTAGCAATTTTAATATATATGGTTTTTTTATATAAAATAATAAGTTCTTATTAAAGTTATGGGGCCTTATTGTAAAAGAATTGGGTCAGCAACTGCAGATCCTATTCCATTTTTATGGGGTCGGTTTTGTTCAATAACTATGTGTATCTAATAGATTAAAATGTTATAATTATCCAAAAAAATATGGAGACTGTACAATGATTTGTAAAATGAGAGATATTTTGCTAAAGAAAGCGGATTATTTAGATTTGAAAGAGCAAGAATTATTGGTAAATGCAATTGAGTATGCTGATAGAGCTCATTTGGGTCAAAAGAGAGGTACGGGAGAGCCATACATTATTCACCCAATTTCTGTATGTGAAATTCTTACTGTATACAAAGCTGATATAACAACTCTTATCTCGGCATTATTACATGATGTTGTAGAGGATACGAATGTTTCCCTTTCGGAAATTGAAAACATTTTCGGTTCAAATGTGGCATTAATTGTAGACGGGCTAACAAAAGTAGATAAGGGAAGCTTAGAAAAAGATGAGTATAGTGCAATTAATACTGAAAAACTGCTCTCAACTTCGGTCATTGACATTAGAGTAGCAATTGTAAAAATTGCAGACAGATTGCATAATATGCGGACTCTTTCTGTAAAGAGGGCTGAAAAGAAAGCGTCATATGCAAATGAAACTTTAGTCTTTTTCTCCCCCCTTTCCGAGAAATTGGGATTGTATAAAATTCAGGAAGAATTAGAGGAATTAGGATTTAAGTATCTTAATCCATCTCAATATAAGCGTATTTCCAAAATATTAGACAATTACACAAATATATTTATTAATATTGTAAATTGGGCTTCAAAAAAGTTAATGCAGAGAAATATCAATGCTATGCCAATTAAAATTACTTGGAGAAAAGAACCTATTTATAAGTCATATTCATTATTACAAGAAGATAATTCATTATCTGAACTATATAGAATTGAGGTAATAACAGATTCCACTTTAAACTGCTATACTGCACTTGGATTAATTCATGGATTGTTTGACCCAATACCAAACCAGTTCAATGACAATATAGCGATTAAAAAAAGCTTATATTCTAACCAATTAATTACTAAGGTGCTATTTGAAGGTATTGAGGTGAAATTTGAAATTAAGGCCAAAAGTAGTAAAAAATTTGTTGATACAGGGATATTCAACTTATTAAATAAAAAATTATCTAATGAAGACATTAAGGCTATCAGTAACGTAATATTAAAAGATTCAATAAAAGCGGTAAAATCAATTACAAATAACCCTATTGAATTCTATGACTTAATAACCTACGAATTATTACAAAAAGAAATCACCGTCCTCACGCCAAAAATGGATGTTATATTATTACCTGAAGGTTCTACAGTAATTGATTTTGCATTCCATTTAAATACTACATTGGCTAAAAAGATGTCCTATGCAAGAGTTAACGGTGAAACTAAAGACTTAAATTTTGTTCTTAGTAACATGGACATTGTTGAAGTTATTACTTCAAATAACATTACAGTTAATTCCAACTGGTTAAATCATGCTCTAACCTCTAAAGCACAACAAGAAATTAATACTTCCTTGTTGGATTAAAGGGGCGCTCGACAAGTTCTGCTATAAGCACTTAATATAGTATGAAGATGGGGAAATGTGAGATCTATGTCCCAACCAGCCTCAATCATGTTTCTACAGTAGAGGGAAAACTGTTTACTTGACGGGATCTACGTCCCACGAAAAGTTACGTTTTACCAAGGCTACAGTTATAAAAAGACCATATATAAAAAGGTCAACCAGAGTTATTTTCTTATCTGGCTGACCTTGGAATACGATAGAAGCAGATGACTTTGAGAAAGGAGAATCTTCTAATCCGAAAAATCTTTATAACCATTATTATTATTTTATTGTTCATTTGTTCGTTTTCATTATTATCATATCTTTTTCTGGGGTTTAGACTTTCATTTGTAGAAGGTGTTTCACAATGGGAAATGGTTTTTGCTTATATTAAGGAAGGGGCTATCACAGACCATATTTGGTTAAAATCCATTCTATCTTTAATAATAAGTGTGTTCAGTACATTTGTTGTGATAAAAAGTACAAATAAAATAACAAAGAAGTTCTATTAAGCCTGAGGGGTGAGATATTTTAAATCGAATTGAATTAGTTGGAACGCCGTATGCGGTGAAAGTCGCACGTACTGGTGTGAACGAGGGGAAAAGGGAGCGATCACTTCAAACCCTTACCTATTTGTATGAATAAGAAGTAACTAGCTGCGGCTGGTTTTTTTATCCAGTCGTTTAGTGTAATAAGGTCTTATAAAAAGATAGCAGTAATCTGCTATCTTTTTATTTTTTACCTTGTCCTTCATCTTGTAGTATTGAAAATATCCAATATTTTGAAACTTCATAAAGATAAAGTTCGTATATAGTAAATAAATAAAATTTCAGGAGGCACTTATGTTTTTTTTGAAAAAGAATATGTTCTTTACATTATTATTAGTTTTATTTTTTAGCGGTGGTTGTTCAAGTAATACAAATGAACCAATCTATTCAATTGATGATGCAATTGAATCAGGTGATGTGATAGCTGAATTTTTTGGTGAACCAATACGCTCAGTATATGAGAACGAGTTTAAAGTTGAAAATCTTGAGAAAATCAAGGATTTCATGTCTGGATCCATTAATGAATTTAATATTTCATATTTTACAAATAACGGTGCTTTTGAAAAGTCAAAAGTTATGAGGATTGATAATAAGTTCATTTTTAATAAATCAAATTCCATACTAAATTCAAAAGGAGTCTATACATGCGATAATTATGATATTTCAACTATTGGGTTCTCATTAACTGGATGCGAGAGTGATACGGGTGAAGATTCCTGGGAAGTTGTTGTAGTTCCATTAAATATAACAATGTATAGAGAAGCACATTTTAAGTAAGTAAAGGAGGGTGAGGGTTGAGACGTCTATCTGTTGCTTTTGTAGAAAGAGGTATTATAACTCTTATTGGTTTAATCTTTTTAGGTTCATCACCTGCAATCTTTACTCTCAATTCAGAAATACGCATAGATTTAATGGGCTATTTTGGCCAGATTGTGGAAACAATCAAACTTTTCTTTAGTAATCCTTTAGAGATAACTTATTATGCAAGTGGAGTCGAGAGAACTTTATTACCAAGTATGTTAGGTCCATATTTATATTCTTTAACTATACTTATATCAGCATTGATATTATCAATAATTTTTTCAGTTTTATTATCCTATATACAAGTAATCTTACCTAGAAGATTATCAGCATATTACAAATCATTTATTACAGTTCTAAATTCAGCTCCGGATGTCTTAATAATAGTGTTGTTACAGCTGTTAATTATTGCCATTTATAAAAAAACAGACATTCTTCTATTTAATATCATTTCTTTATATGATAATCCAACTTACGTACTACCAATTATATGTCTCTCGATAGCTCCGACAATTCATTTAACAAAAATGGTTAGTTTATATATTAATGAAGAGAAAAATAAAAATTATATTCTTTTGGCAAAAGGAAAGGGTTTTTCTTCTCATAGAGTGATATTAATACATATTCTTCGAAATGTATTATTAAAAATAGTATCTCATTTTCGTTCTCATTTTGTTTTTATGCTTTCAAATCTTTTTGTGTTAGAGTACATTTTTAATATTTATGGAATTACTAATTTCTTGTATAAATATGGGACAGCAAATAGTGAAGTACTAACAGTTGGCTTGATTCTTATATGTCTACCGACACAGATCTTATTAGGAATTATTGAGTGGCTTATAAAACTGATATTTAAGGGGGGAATGACAGTTGAAAAAATATAAAAATTCTCCCCGAATGATTATTTGTTTATCAATTATTTTCTTGTTTTTTTTAGTAAGTATTATGTTCACACTTTTTTTTCATACCCTCTTAGAAGCACAAGACCCTTTAAAATATAACGAGGAAAATCAACTAATAGCGTCTATTCCATTTCCACCTTCTATTGTCCCACCGTTTGGGACTGATAGGTATGGTTATAATATTTTTTATAAAATTATAGATGGAGCAAAATATACAATCCTTTCAGTTTTTATAATCGCATTATTAAGAATATTAATCTCGTTCATATTAGGAGTATTATGTCACTTTTATGTATTTAAGCTTGAAAAGGGTAGGAAGTATTTCGTTAGTTTTTTTGAAGGATTTTATTCCCTTCCTCAGGTATTAATAGCATTTATTTTGATTTCTCCCTTTCTTATAGATGGTTTTAATCGTTTAAGTACTATTCAAATTATTATTTATCAGATGGCAATACTCATAATATTAGCACTACCTAATTTAACTTTATTAATAGCTGATGAACTAAATAGGATTAGTAAAGAAGAATTTATGTACGGAGCAAAAATCCTTGGAGGTTCAGAGTTGCATATGTTTAAGAAGCATTTGTTCCCACATATTAAACAAACATTGATAGTTTTGTTTTCTCAGCAATCAGGGCAGGTACTCATATTACTGATTCATCTGGGATTATTAGATTTATTTTTAGGCGGATCTAGGAGAGTAAAGATAGAAGAAGGTGTATATGATAAGTTAACCATAACAAATGAATGGTCTGGTCTTATTGGAACGAGCTTTAGAGAACTCTTATTAGCTCCTTGGATAATGATAGCACCACTAATAGCATTTATGATCGTAATAATATGTGTTAACGTAATTACTAATGACCTAATAGAACAAAAGAATATAAATAAAACGACTTCTAGGGTTTTAAAAGATGATAAGGAATATCTAAATGTACATGATGTAGATACAGCAAATTTTTCATTTGTACGTAACCAAAAATATGATGTCTAAGGCATATATTTAAACGAAAGCGTGATATTGTGAAAAATGGAAGAATCACTGATCAAGCAGGAGGATACGAAACTCTTCTTGTTGGTGCAACAACCAGAATGGATTAATCTACGATAATTGCTTTCGCAAAAACTACAGTGGTGCACCGTGGTCGAAGGAGTCAGACCAACGGATGGGCTCTAATGACACCATAGTTTATCGACCTTCCTCTCTCAGCCCGCAGAATCAGTAATGACGGTTCTAGTACAACATTTTCATTGTCAGAAGATTATTTCGTTTCATGAATGGCTATCAGGGGCGAGAGTTGAATTCAAGTCAGAGGAAAAGCATTGACAATGTCTGTGCCATTCTATTTGTTTCCATATCTAATGGGTAATTATGTAAATAATTGCAAAAATGTTGTATTGTTAGAGAGAAGGAGTGGTTTATAATGTGGATTTTTATAGCGCTTGTCTTGGTTGTGTTAACTTTTGCCTTTTTTATAGATAGGAAAAATAAAAAAATAAAAAATAATCCTCACATTTCAACGAATCCTAATGCAAAACCGGGAGAAGATTCAAATTATATTATGGGAGATAACAAAGGCAGTGGGGGTGGAGGACAATTATAAAAAGCATGGTTCTCTACTGGATTCCTATCATTTAATTTTATTGAAGTAACAGGGCGAATGTGGAATAAGAATGAGGCTGGGACATAACTAGCTTCTCTATATGAAAAAAAGTGAAATCGTGTCATCGATTTCACTTTTTTCATTAGATTTCAGTTATGTGCGGACAAGAACTTCTC
>NZ_JBHUEM010000020.1:0-90089 GCF_042680805.1 Bacillus salitolerans
TCAAGGCTATATGTTCATGAAGACATTTATGATGAGTTCATGGAAAAGTTTGTAGAAAAGACGAAAAAGCTTCAATTAGGAAATCCATTTGATAAAGGGACTCACGTAGGTGCTATTATTGACCGTAATCAACTTGAAACCATTGATGGCTACGTGAAGTCAGCTATCCAAGATGGAGCAACGATTGTAACAGGTGGTAAGGAAGCAGCAGTTGAAGGCTTTGAAAATGGATACTGGTATGAGCCAACGATTATTGCAGATGTTAACCATGACATGAAGGTTGTAAAAGAAGAAATCTTTGGACCTGTAGTGGTTGTCATGAAATTCAAGGATGAAAAGGAAGCTATTAAACTAGCTAATGACAGCGAGTTTGGCTTAGGATCTGCCCTTTGGACAAAAGATTACGCACGTGCAACACGCGTGTCGAAACAAATCCAAGCTGGTATTGTCATGGTAAACTGCCCATTCTCAGCCTTCCCTGGCACGCCATTTGGTGGTTACAAACAATCAGGATTTGGACGCGAGCTGTGTGTTGAAACACTTGATCTTTACACTGAAACGAAAAGTGTCATATCCTATTTTGGAAGTCGCCCATTAAATCCGTTTGGAGTTTAGTATATTTATAGAAACGAGCACTACTAAAAGTGCTCGTTTCATTTCTAACAGATATTGCTTATGAGGTGAAAATAATGAATCTATTAATCGAACGTAACAACCATATTGTAACTGTAACACTGAATCGAGAAGAGGCTCTTAATTGTTTTAATTATGAGACACTGCAAGAGCTTGGAAATGTAGTTGATAGTTTAGCAACAGAAAAAGAGGCAAGAGTTATTATCTTTACAGGTGCTGGTGGTAAGGCTTTTAGCGCAGGTGCTGATTTAAAGGAAAGAAAGCATTTAACCGAGCAAGAAGTTAAACGAAATGTAAAAAAAATAAGAGAAGTATTTGATGCAGTGGCTAATCTTCCTCAACCTACAATTGCTGCAGTTAATGGCTATGCATTCGGTGGGGGCTTTGAGCTCATGCTAGCTTGTGATTTTAGAATTGCGGTCGAAGAAGCAAAAATGGGGCTTACAGAGGTGAGCTGGGGAATTATTCCAGGAGCGGGTGGGACACAGCGCCTACCTCGCCTAATCGGTGAAACGAAAGCGAAGGAATTAATCTTTACAGCACGTAAATTCTCTGCAGCACAAGCCCTCCAGGATGGAATCGTTAATTATGTTGTATCAAAAGACCAACTAATGGTAAAGTGCATGGAATTGGCAGAGGAAATGTTAAATAATGCTCCTGTTGCCCTGCAGCAAGCAAAATATGCGATTACCATGGGAATGAATACCGATTTACATTCTGGTCTCCTGATAGAAGGAAAAGCGTACGAATTAACGATTCCTACTAAAGATAGAGTAGAAGCTTTAGAAGCATTTAGTGAAAAGAGAAAACCAGTTTTTAAAGGAGAATAATAGTCCTTATCTTTAAAGTGTTTTATTCTAATAGAATTTATCGTGAGGTATCATGAGTTTTTATCACTGTAACACTTTAACTTGTTAATATATCAGGGGTGTGTTATTGTATTTTTTATTAGTTATGAACATATTCCGTATATACCGTAATCAAAACGTATTAATTCTAGAATTTAAAGGATGACTCGTAATATGAACACAAGATCAATGATATTTACATTATATGGGGATTATATCCGACATTATGGTAATAAAATCTGGATTGGAAGCCTTATTAAACTACTAAATGAGTTTGGCCATAACGACCAGGCTGTTCGTGCTGCTATCTCTAGAATGTCAAAACAAGGTTGGGTAGAGTCTGAAAAACAAGGGAATAAAAGCTACTATTTCCTATCAAGCCAAGGTGTAACCCGTATCGAAGAAGCTGCTAATCGTATTTTCAAGCTAAGACCAGAGAAATGGGATGGTAAATGGAGAGTATTAATGTACACCATTCCAGAGGAAATTCGCAATATTAGAGACGAATTAAGAAAAGAGCTAATTTGGAGTGGATTCGGTACCTTTTCAAACAGTTGTTGGGTTTCCCCAAACAATTTGGACACACAAGTAACCGAGTTAATTAAGAAGTACAATATTAAAGAGTACATTGATTTTTTTGAGGCTGAATACAAAGGACCTCATGATGATCACCGACTAGTTGAAAAGTCATGGAATCTGCATGAAATAAATGAAAAGTATCAAGGCTTCATTTCTGAATATAGCCAAAAATATATCATTGATCGAAATAAAATCCAAAAGGGTGAAATGACCCCTGCTGAATGTTTTGTCGAACGAACAAAATTAGTACATGAGTATAGAAAATTTCTGTTCGTTGATCCCGGTCTTCCTGAAGAACTTCTTCCCGATAAGTGGTTAGGTGGTCATGCAGCGACTTTATTTTCTGATTATTATAAAGAGTTAGCGGAACCAGCCTCGAAGTTTTTTGAAGAAGTCTTTAAAGAAGGTAACACACTTATGAAAAGAGATAAACAATATGATGTACTCAATCACCCATTGATGCTAGATTAAAGAGGATAAGAAAAAACCTATACGGTTTTTACAGGAGAGAAAATAATAAACTTGAGCCCACCAATTAGCACATACTTGGTGGGCTCTTTAATGCAATTCAATAAAGAACTATCCAACTATAATGCATTTAGTCTAATTATATTCTTGCAGGTGATAAATAAATCATCGTAAGTCAAAGAATGTGATAAATAAACTTGGATTTAGGTTTATTGGTGATTGAAAATACAATGATTGAACATTGTCCATTTACGATAATTTTATGAAGTATAATGTAATAGTTTTTTAGGAGGAGAAATAGATGGGCATAAAACATGACCTAGTTTTAGATATTGCTGGAGTTATTGCAACTAATTTCTCACCGATATTCTGGGAGGCTTTATCTTCAATATTTGAAGTTTCTCATGTGGATCTAATAACGTTTAGAACGGAAGTCCGTGAACAGTTATGGACTGGACAAATGAAAGAGCATGAATTTTGGGATAGGTTAGTTGAAAGGTTTCCAACAGTTGATGGAAGATATGCAGCAAACCTGCTATTATCAGTAATAAAACCATTACCTGCTCTTCTAGAAATCCCGTCGTGGAGTAAGCATGCAAATATTCATTTATTAAGTAATCATCGAATTGAATGGGTGAAACATATAATTAAACCTGTTGAGGGCTACGTAAAAAGTATTACTATATCTGGGGAAGTAGGATTTTGTAAACCACAACCCGAAATATACTTAAGTTAATTCTTACTTGAACGGAAAGGTACATGTTTTGTTCGTCGATGATCAAGAGAAAAATCTTATTGAGGCACGGAATATAGGGTGGAATACTCTACTTGCTGACGATAAAGGTGAATGGATAAGCAATGTCAGTCAACAGTTACTAAGCTAAAGGAGCAGTTATCTTTAATTTTTTTGGTAAAACCTAGTCATTAAAGGGGAGGGATAGGGTGAAGAAGTTCTTAGTTTTGTTATCTTTATTGTTATGGAAGGGATTTTGATATGTCCATAATAAATTCATTCAAGAAAGGTGCAGAGAAAATATCTCTGAAAAATAACCAAATTGATTATTTTTCACCTCCCGTTGAATCTTTTGCTGAATGGCATTCGGGTGCTGTTTCGTAGGTGAATTACGATGTTTTTATTCTGTTGAAATTATTGGAAGAGTTTTTATTGTAGATGAAGTTCAACAATCACTGATTAATTTAGTAAAACAAAAGTACTAAAGGTTATTAGTGTAACGGGTTCGTTTATGAAACAACTGTATTCAGAATTCATTTAAAGGTGTGGTGAATAGTGTTACTTTCAGAAACGAGTAAGTTTTCTCGGGGAATATTGTTTGCAGTGATGTATCTACTAAACATTTGTATAACATGGCTTGCATTATCACTTTCTGAATTTATTGTTTCATTATCAAGACTAGATGAGAGTAAAGGATATATGCTTACTAATGTTGAGGAATATCAGATTTTTATTACTCATACTGCCATAATGTTTGTTATCCAATGCCTTATTTTACGCTTTATTTATAAATTCATGAGAAGAAGACAATACAAAAAATTAATCATTACTATTAATATAACTGCTCATTCTTTACTGTTATTGTGGTTTGTGCTTTCGGCTTACATATATACAATAATCTTGGACTAAACCAAATTTCTATGAATAAAGAATTCTAATTCAAAGAGGTAGCAATTCGATTATAATTGCAGGCACTTATCCAGCTTTATAATTCAATGGATTTACTTATGGAGGTTATCATGCGCTTACTCCATATCAAGACGTACACATCATTATAAGAAGGCCATACTTATAAAAGGGTCAATCCTTTGCTCTGTCGAATGTAAAACTGACAGCGCGGGATATATTGTTGTTAATCAAAAAGTGTCTATAACTGAACAATTTGAAGTAACAAAAAAATCACTAGGAAATTTCCTAGTGATTTTTTGTGTCATTTACTAGTCAAATGAGAAATTTATAATGCGTTTAAACTTTCTCTTTTCTTTCTTATTTCTTCATAATTTCCTCTTTAAATTGTTGCCCTTTCTCAACGTACGAATCGATGGAAAGTTGGATTAGCTCAAGGTCTTTATCAGTTAATTCGCGAACTACTTTCCCTGGGGAGCCAACCACAAGTGAACGTGGGGGGATTTTTTTTCCAGGAGAAATTAAGGTATTTGCTCCGATAATACATTCTTCACCTATTTCAGCACCATCTAAAATAGTAGAGCCCATTCCAATGATGGTACGGTTATGTATGGTACATCCATGTAGAATGGCATTATGTCCAACTGTGACTTCATCGCCAATGACTAACGGAGAACCCTCGTATAAATGACAGGTAACATTATCCTGTATACTAGTCTTATTCCCAATCGTAATCGGTCCTTCATCTCCTCTTAAGACCGCATTAAACCAAACAGACGAGTATTCTCCAATCGTTACGTCCCCAATAATATGTGACCCAGGTGCTACAAATACAGAAGGATCCACTTTAGGTGATTTTTGTAAAAATGAATATAACACAGTTTTTCTCCCCCTATCTATTGTCATAATATTTCAATTAGTATAACATTATTTATACGGGGAGGGAAATTATATGAATAAACTAACACAATTTTTACATATAGACTATCCAATAATACAAGGTGGAATGGGTAATATTAGTAATGCTATTTTAACTTCTAGTATATCGAATGCAGGTGGTTTAGGAACAATTGGAGTTGGTACTATGACACCTGAAGAAGTGGAGAGAATTGTCATTGAAACGAAAGAGCATACATCTAAACCAATTGCAGTCAACATTCCAATTTCAGTGACAAAATTTCCAGAAGAGATGGCAGAGCTTGTAATAAAGTATAACGTTCCAATTGTTTCACTTTCAGCAGGTAATCCATCACCATACATTCCAGTATTTAAGCAAAAAGGGATAAAGATTATTTGTGTAGTGGCCACAAAAAAACAAGCAATAAAAGCGGAAGAGGCAGGGGCAGATATACTAGTTGCTGAAGGGTATGAAGCAGCCGGAATAAACTCTACTTTAGAGACCACAACACTGACATTAATTCCTCAAATTGTTTCAAGTGTAAAGATACCCGTTGTTGCTGCTGGAGGTATTGGTGATGGCAGAGGATTGGCCTCAATCTTAGCTCTAGGGGGAAGTGGAGTGCAAATGGGAACAAGATTTATTGCAACGAAAGAAGCTCCATTTCATCCAAACTATAAAGAGGCTTTATTAAAAGCTTCAGATATAGATACCGTAATTGTCGGTAGAACAGTAGGGAAAATTAGGAGGTTAATGAACACTTCTTATGCAAAAAGTCTATTAGAATATGAAAAAACGGGAATTTCTGAAGAGGAGTTTACTAAACTTACTTCAGAGGAGTATCATAAAATAGGTGCGCTGGAAGGAAGACTTGAAGAGGGATTTATTAATAGTGGGCAAATAGCGGGCCTTCTGGATGATCTACCATCAGTCGAGGAACTCATAAAAAGAATGATTCGTGAAGCAAAAGATAGAATTAACGAAATCCAACATTTATTATAAGAGAACCTAGTAAAAAACTAGGTTCTTTATTAATAAATGGATAGAAAACCATAAAATGTAAACATGTATATATATATAATATCTTGAAATAATATATTTTTCTAAAGTACTTAGAAAAATATGGATGAAAAAACGCTATTAATCTAAAATAACATTATTTCACCAAATTTTTTGAAAATTATTGACAATTAACATTTCGTGGTGATAATATAACGTTATAATAACGAAACGTGTGATTTACATCACATTTCTTGAAAACGTTTACAGTATACATACCTATATGTTGAAAATATTAGCAATTTTCCAATACTATTTTTGCTAGTGTTTTTCATATTCATTATTAGAAAACGGATCAGTTTCATTCATATGAATAATGATTTTTTGTTTTCTAACCATCAATTTTTTAATGAAAAAGGGGGATTTTTATGGGAAAGCGTTTTATTAGTATGATGATAGGTTTACTAGTTTTATCTGTAATTCTATCAGGATGTGGTCAAAGTGCATCATCTGACAAACAAATTGTGATTGGTGTTACGCAGATTGTTGAACATCCATCACTTGATGCTGCATTTGATGGCTTTAAACAGGCTCTGGAAGATAACGGTTACAAAGAAGGAGAAAATGTAAAGTATGATGTGCAAATTGCACAAGGTGATATGAATAACAGTCAAACTGTTGCGAATAACTTCGTTGGGGACAAAGTAGATCTTATCTTTGCAAACTCTACACCAAGTGCCCAAAGTGCTTTAAATGCGACAAAAGATATTCCTATTATCTTCACTTCTGTAACAGATCCGATTGGAGCAGAACTAGTCAAGTCATTTGAAGAACCAGGTGGAAACGTAACTGGTTATACTGATACTCACCCAGAAGCAATTGCCCAAACATTTGATTTTATCATTGAAGAAATGGGAGCAAAGAAAGTCGGCGTCATTTATAACGCTGGTGAACAAAACTCCGAGGTTCAAGTCGAAAAAATTAAAGAGATTGCTTCAAGTGCAGGTATAGAGATTGTTGAAGCTTCTGTTTCAACTTCAGCAGATGTAAAACAAGCTACAGATTCACTAGTAGGACGTGTTGACGTCATTTACGTACCAAAAGATAACACAGTAGTGTCAGCGTTAGAGTCAGTTATTTCTGTT
This sequence comes from Bacillus salitolerans, assembly GCF_042680805.1. Taxonomy (NCBI): domain Bacteria; kingdom Bacillati; phylum Bacillota; class Bacilli; order Caryophanales; family Bacillaceae; genus Bacillus; species Bacillus salitolerans. Next base: position 7,210 of record NZ_JBHUEM010000020.1, read on the forward strand.
GCAAATGATAAAGACATTCCTTTATTTGTTGGAGAGCTAGACTCCATGAAAAAAGGAGCTATTGCAGCAAGTGGATTCAGCTACTTTGATCTTGGATACTCAACCGGACTAATGGCTATTAAAGTGTTAGAAGGAGCCAAACCATCTGAACTTCCTGTAGGTGTTCCAGAAGAATTAAATATCGTTATTAATACTCTTGCAGCAAAGGAGCAAGGTGTGGAAATTAAAGATTCATGGAAAGACCTTGCAGAATTTTACGATGGAGAATAATAGAGAGGATGGATAACTAGTGTTTACTGCCATATTCGGCTCATTTGAGTCAGGAATCATCTACGCCATCATGGCTTTAGGTGTCTACTTATCATTTAGAATACTGAATTTTCCAGACTTGACCGTGGATGGCAGCTTTGTCACAGGTGCGGCTGTTGCAGCAACATTAATATATAGTGGGGTAAACCCAGTTGTTGCAACAGTTACCTCCCTTCTCGTAGGTTTTCTGGCAGGCTGTGCAACTGGTGCTTTACATACGTTTGGGAAAATAAACCCATTATTATCTGGTATTTTAATGATGATTGCCTTATATTCTATTAATTTACGAATAATGGGTAAATCAAACATGCCACTCTTAAATTCGGATACATTGTTCACATCAGTAGAGAATACTTCATCATCTTTAGGGATTGATAGCGTACTAAATAGCATTCTCAGCTTTATTGGATTAGGTGATTCCTTGCCTAGTTCATGGGGACTATTAGTATTCATGGTTATCGTTACATTTTTTATTAAGTTTTTAGTGGATGTATTCTTAAAAACTGAACTAGGATTAGCAATTCGGGCTACTGGGGATAATCAAAAAATGATTCGTAGCTTATCGGCAAACACAAATGGCTTAATTTTATTGGGCCTTGGAATATCAAATGCATTAGTTGCTTTATCAGGTGCACTTATCGCTCAATATGGCGGGTTTGCTGATATCGGTATGGGCATTGGGATGATTATTGTTGGTTTAGCTTCAGTTATTATTGGAGAGGCTTTATTCGGTACGAAGACTCTAGTACGAACGACGCTTGCAGTAATCGGTGGTGCTATAATTTACCGTATTGTTGTCAGCTTAGCACTAAGAGTAGATTTCTTAGAAACCGGAGACGTAAAAATAATAACAGCTACGATCGTTATTCTATCGCTAATTATTCCAAAAATTATGGATGCTTATAGGGAAAGAAAACGCAAGAGACTTAGACTTTTGGAATTACAAAAAGTAGACATTCCTGTATCTGGGGAGGGTGAAAATAATGCTGCAATTAAGTAAGATTCATAAGGTATTTAATGAAGGTACCCCAGATGAAAAGATAGCATTAGATAATATCAATCTTTCCTTAAAGCAAGGTGACTTTGTCACAATTATCGGAAGTAATGGTGCTGGTAAGTCAACACTCATGAATCTAGTCTCAGGGGTATTACAGCCAGATACGGGTACCGTTCTTATTGGAAACAAAGATGTAACCTATTTACCAGAACACAAAAGAGCGAAATTGATTGGACGTGTATTCCAGGATCCGATGGCTGGAACTGCTCCAACCATGACTATTGAGGAAAATTTGGCGATGGCCTTTTCAAGAGATAAAAGGAGAACCCTACGTCGGGGGGTTACAAAAAGTCGTCGCGAATTTTTTAAAGAAGTTTTAGAAAGCTTACATTTAGGACTTGAGAACAGATTTAATGCAAAGGTAGGTTTGTTATCAGGGGGAGAACGACAAGCACTTTCTCTTCTTATGGCTACCTTTACAGAGCCTTCTATTTTGCTTTTAGATGAGCATACGGCCGCATTAGATCCTTCAAGAGCTGAGCTAATCACAAACCTTACAAAGGAAATTGTTGATAAATATGGGTTGACTACCTTAATGGTTACTCATAATATGCAACAAGCAATCGATTTAGGTAATCGACTTATCATGATGGATAAAGGGCAAATTATCCTTCAATTTGAAGAAGAAGAAAAGAAGCAGTTAACAGTGGAGAGATTGCTACAAGAATTCCAGAAAATCCGCGGAACATCTATGACAAACGATCGTGCATTGCTTTCTTAAAATAACATGAGAACAAAGAGAGTAATTAGAATGGTTATTTGTCTATTACTCTTCTTTTTTGCGTAAATATGATGAAGAAGGAGGAGGCGCATGAAACCGGGTATTCAAATAGGAGATTCAATATCAATGGCAATAACAGTCACATCAGATATGTTCGCAAAATTCGATGGTGTGCTTGTGCATCCTGCTTATTCAACAGTCTCCATGGTCTACCATATGGAATGGGTATCTAGGCAAATCATTCTTCCATATTTAGAGGATCATGAGGAAGGAATGGGGAGTGCAGTATCTGTTAAACATATTGCACCATCAATTGAAGGTGCAAATCTAATGATTACCGCAACTGTTACAGCTTATGAATCTAACTTCGTCTTAACGAGAACAGATGTGAAGCATGGATCAAAATTAGTTGGTCTAGGGGAGGTCAAGCAAGTTATTTTACCGAAAGTTAAAATAAATGAGCTCTTACAAACTACAAAATAAAAACAATACCTATTATCGATTCTAGTTATCAATCTAAAAAATCGTGCAATTTATTCTCTTAAAGAGGTGAACAAGGATGAACATGTTTGAAAAAATTAGTGAACATCAACAAGTGGTTTTCTGTAATGACGAGCACACTGGATTAAAGGCAATTATAGCCATTCATAATACGACTCTTGGACCAGCACTAGGTGGTTGCCGAATGCAGCCATATAAATCAGTAGATGAGGCACTCGAGGATGTACTTCGTTTATCTAAAGGAATGACATATAAATGTGCAGCAGCAGATGTCGATTTTGGTGGTGGGAAAGCCGTTATCATTGGGGACCCACTCAAAGATAAAACACCTGAATTATTTAGAGCATTCGGTCAGTTTGTTGATTCGTTAAATGGACGCTTTTATACAGGGACTGATATGGGAACCACACCAGAAGACTTCGTACATGCTCTGAAAGAAACGAACTGCATTGTTGGAGTAGAAGAGGTTTATGGTGGAAGTGGAGATTCATCCGCACCTACAGCTTTAGGGGTTATTTATGGTCTACAAGCAACAAACAAGGCTGTTTGGGGCAGCGAAGACTTACATGGAAAAAGCTATGCTATACAAGGGCTTGGAAAGGTTGGATTTAAAGTAGCAGAAAGATTATTGGAAGAAGGAGCCAATCTTTATGTGACAGACATCCATCAGCATGTCATTGATGACTTGTTAACAAAAGCAAATAAGCTTGGTGTCACTGTAAATGTAGTAAAAGGTAATGAGATTTATTCAGTAGACGCAGATGTATTTATACCATGCGCAATAGGTGGAATTCTGAATGACGATAGCATCCGTGATCTAAAAGTAAAGGCAGTTGTAGGTTCCGCTAATAATCAGTTATTAGAATTAAAACATGGGAAAATACTCCAAGATAAGGGAATCTTATATGCTCCAGATTATATTGTTAACGCTGGTGGACTTATTCAAGTAGCTGATGAGCTATATGAACCGAATAAGGAAAGAGTATTGAGAAAAACAAAGGCAATTTATAACTCATTATTAGATATATATAAACAGGCAGAAGAATCAGGTTTGACGACTGTTGAAGCAGCTAACAGATTTTGTGAAGATCGGATGATGGCTCGAAAAAATAGAAATAGTTTCTTCTCTCATGCAAAACGTCCAAAATGGGATGTTCGAAACTAAATGTGTTGATTTTTTTAAGGGGTGAGGAAATGGAAAAACAATTTCCGATTATTGGAATAGTAGATGGAAATGGTAATGTCATAGGGAAGGATTATGAAGACAAGATTACGAGAGAACTAGCTGAAACATTTTATCAACATCTCATTAGAATTCGTACGTTTGATCGTAAGTGTGTGAGCTTACAGCGTCAAGGTAGAATTGGAACGTATGCACCCTTTGAAGGTCAAGAGGCATCCCAAGTGGGTACTGCTCTAGCACTTAAGGAAGATGATTGGCTGTTTCCTACCTACCGAGATCATGGTGCGGCCATGACATTTGGTCACTCCTTAACGAACATCCTTTTATTTTGGAATGGACGTAATGAAGGCTGTGTTCCTCCAAAGGGGAAGAAGATATTCCCACCAGGGATTCCGATTGCAACTCAAATACCTCATGCCGTCGGAGCAGCGTATGCTGAAATGAAAAAAGGAACTAAAAATGCAGCGATTGTTTACTTTGGTGATGGTGCTACATCAGAAGGAGATTTTCATGAAGGGTTAAATGTAGGAAGTGTTCTTAACGCACCAGTCGTGTTTTTTAATCAGAATAATGGTTACGCCATTTCTGTACCCCTTCATAAGCAAATGAAAACAAAAACAATCGCGCAAAAGGCATTAGCATACGATATACCAGGAATTAGGATCGATGGGAATGATATTTTCACCGTTTATTTTGAAACGTTAAAGGCATTGAATCGAGCTAGAAACGGTGAGGGACCAACATTAATTGAATCTGTAACTTGGAGATATGGTGCACATACAACAGCTGATGATCCAACTAAATACCGTAATCAAGAAGAAAGTTTAAGTAAACGAGAAACAACAGACCCAATCCTTAGAATTGAACGACTTATGAAAAATAAGGGCTGGTATAACGAAGAATGGGTGAAGCAAGTAGAGAGCGACGTGTCGGTCGAAATTGACTCCTCAATTGAAGAGATGGAGAACTATCCAAAGGCAAATCCGAGTGACATGTTCGATTATGTATTTGCTACACCAACTTGGTCCATAACCGAACAAAAAAATGCGTTAATAGCTCAGTTCCAAAGAGGTGAAAACTAATGCAAACATTGGCGAAAACAAATACATTTACTATGGTTCAAGCTATAACAGATGCCATGAGGATCATGTTATCGGAAACGAAGGATGTTATTTTGTTAGGTGAAGATATTGGCCAAAACGGAGGGGTGTTTCGTGTAACAGAGGGATTACAGTCCGAATTTGGTGAAGATAGAGTAGTGGATACACCACTCAGTGAAGCTGGATTTGTAGGTGCAGCCATTGGTATGGCAGTTGCTGGTTTCAGACCAGTTGCAGAAATCCAATTTTTAGGATTTATTTACCCGGCTTATGAACAAATTATGACTCATGCCTCTAGACTTCGTGCGAGAACGATGGGACACTTTACTGTTCCGATGGTAATTCGTGCTCCTTATGGTGCTGGAGTAAGAGCCCCAGAGATACACTCAGATAGCACAGAAGCAATCTTTACCCATATGCCTGGGTTAAAGGTTGTATGTCCTTCCAATCCATATGATGCAAAGGGACTATTGATTGCGGCGATTGAAGATCCAGATCCAGTTTTGTTTCTAGAACCTATGCGCTCTTATCGATCCACAAAGGCAGAGGTTCCAGAAGGTAAGTATACGATCGAAATTGGAATAGGCAGTAGACTGAAAGATGGTGAAGATGTTTCTATTTTCGCTTGGGGAGCAATGGTACCGACCGTTATGAAAGCTGCTGAAGAAATGGAGAAACAGGGTATTTCATGTGATGTCATTGATCTTCGTTCACTTTATCCTTTAGACCGTGATTTAATTATGGATTCTGTTCAAAAGACAGGAAGAACTGTCATCGTGCATGAGGGTCATGCAACAGGTGGAGTTTGCAACGATATTCTATCGATTATTAATGCTACTTCTTTCTTATACCAAAAGGCTCCAACAGAAATGGTTGTTGGATTTGATATCCCAGTGCCATATTTTGGCTTTGAAGACTATTATTTACCAACACCAAGCAGAATCATAGAAGCCATTCAAAAAGTAATGAAGTTCTAGGGGGGACAATGATGATTGAAGTTAAACTTCATGATATTGGTGAAGGCATGCATGAAGCTGATATCACTCACTTTTTTGTGAAGCCAGGTGACAGAGTAAAAGCAGATGATCCAATCGTGGAAGTACAAACAGATAAAATGACTGCAGAAATACCTGCCCCTAGAGCCGGTATTATTAAGGAGATTACCGTTGAGGCAGGACAAACGATTTCTGTAGGTACAACCGTAATTATTATAGAGGAAGATTCACCAAATCAAACAGTAGATGTATCTACTTCATCCAAAACTTCAAATGGAGTTCAAACAATACAAATACCTGCTCCAACTAGTATAGAAACGTCTAGTAAGAAAAAGCGAATATTAGCTTCTCCCTATACAAGAAAGCTAGCAAGGGAAAAGGGAATTGATATTGAACTTGTTCATGGAACTGGTCCAGCGGGACGAATCACTGATGAAGATGTAGCTAATTTTGCTATAGTTGATACTAGTGAAATAGAATCACTAAACAATACGAGTCTAGAAAAAGCAGTACAACCTGAGTCTGAAAAACCGAAAACTCAAATCGTCCAAAATGTAATTCCTTATCGCGGTAGAAGAAAACAAATAGGGAAGAAAATGCAGCAATCATTGTATACTGTTCCGCATTGTACTCACTTTGAAGAAGTGGATGTAACGGAATTAATTGCACTTCGTGAGCAGTTAAAAAAGGATGGAGTTAATATTTCGGCTACTGCTTTCTTTATCAAGGCGTTGTCGCTTTCCTTAAAAGAATTTCCGATTTTTAATGCTAGATTACATGATGAGAAGGAAGAAATTCATCTTATTCATGATCACCATGTTGGGCTGGCTACCGATACAGAAGACGGCTTAGTTGTGCCAATAATAAGGAATGTGGAACAAAAGTCTTTAAAGCAAATACATGCTGATATGAAAGAGCTGACTGGAAAAGCAATTGAAAATACGTTAACAGCAACTGATGTAACGGGTGGAACGTTTACAATTAGTAATGTTGGACCACTCGGTGGTTCCATTGGGGCGACCCCCATTATCAATCATCCAGAGGTTGGTCTTATGGCGTTTCATAAGACGAAGAAAATGCCAATTGTGAATGATAAAGATGAAATTGTTATTCGATCTATGATGAATGTATCCATGTCATTTGATCACCGAGTTGTTGACGGAGCAACAGCAGTGAAATTTACAAGTTATTTTGCAAAGCTAATTGGTAATCCAACTTTTATGCTTTTGGAGATGATATAAATGGTCGTTGGTGAACTAGCACAGGAACGTGATGTGATAATTATTGGTGGTGGTCCTGGTGGGTATCATGCAGCCATCCGGGCTGCACAACTGGGCTTACAAGTAACGTTAGTAGAATCTAATAAACTCGGAGGAGTTTGTTTAAATGAGGGATGTATACCCTCGAAAGTAGTTGCAACAAGTGCCCAAAAGTATAAAGAAGCAAGCAAGTATTCAGCATTTGGTATTGAGTTTACAGATATATCTATGAATCTTACAAAACTACAAGCCTATAAGCAGCAGGTCATTGATCAGTTGCGCCAAGGTGTTGAAGCTCTTTGTAAAGCAAATAAGGTTGAGGTTATTAAGGGCAACGGGTATTTCCTTTCAGAAGAAAAAATCGGTGTTGAATGTGGACATCAATTTGACGTATTTAAATTTAGAAACGCGATCATTGCTACAGGAGCCTCATTCAGTCAAAAGATTGATAAAAGTCCCAACATATTTAGTGAAAGAACCATCTATTCTCTTGAAGAGGTGCCAGAGCATTTAGTCGTGTTTGGTTCAGATTATATTTCGATTGAAGTCGCATTTGCCTATCATTCTTTAGGAGCAAAAGTCTCCTTATGCATAGAAGGGGATGACTTTTCGTTTGACTCGTCGATTAATCGTGAACTTATAAGGGTATGTAAAAAGAACAAAATAAAAGTGTACAAAAATAGTAAATTTATTGAAAGTGAGCAAAATGAGCAACTAGTAAAGATAACACTTCAGTCTGGAGAAGAACGAATTAGTCTCGAATCTACGCATTGTTACCGTTCAAGTGATGTGAGGGCAAATATCGACATGTTGGGATTGGATCGGATGAATATTCGTCTCTCAGCTAACAGGGAGATTCTGGTAGACAAACAATGTCGTACATCTATCCCGAATATATTTGCAGTAGGCGATGTTACAGATGGGGTTAAGCTTGCTGTAAGAGCAATAAAACAAGGAAAGGTGGCTGCGGAGGTGATTGCGGGTAAGTCATCTGAATATGATGAAGTGTTTATACCGGATGTTATCCATGCTGCGCCGCAAATAGCATGTGTCGGCTTAACGGAAGAAGAGGCAAACCTCCAATACCCCAAAATTAAGGTGAGTCAATTTCCACTTGCTTCTAATGGATATGCGGGTGTGGTTAATCAAAAGGAAGGCTTTGTAAAAGTTATAGCAGAAGAAGAATCAGGTCTTATCCTTGGCGTGCATATGATGGGGCAAGGTGCTATTGAACTATTGTCGAGTGGCATAATAGGGTTGGAAATGGTAGCGAGAGAGGAAGATTTCAAGCTAGCTTATTTCCCGCATCCGAGCATGAATGAAAGCTTACTTGAAGCGATTGAAGGATTACGTGGTGAAGCTGTCCATGTTCCCCCATCTAAACAAATAGAAAAACAGACTGTTTAGAAGGGACTATAGAATAATAGTGTTTGATTTTGTGACAAAAATACCTATGACGTTTAATATTCGATTTATCACTTTATCGCTATAAAGCGTTTTAGCTTTAACGAGAACTCTTGAGAAATATAATAATAGTTTAATATGATGTAGTCAGAATTATTTAAGTATTACCAAAATAATAGGAGGCGGTAGTATGCAAGAAAATACAATGGCCGTAAAATCGGATGTAGAAGATTTTTTTCCAGTAACTGATGTTGATTATTTAGAAATTTACTCGGGAAATGCGAAGCAAGCGAGTCATTATTTTTGTACAGCCTTTGGTTTTAAACCAGTAGCTTATTCAGGTCTTGAGACTGGAAACCGTGAGACAGTGTCGTATGTATTACAACAAAGAAAGGTTCGCTTAGTGATTACTGGATCTTTAACGGAAAGCAGTAGAGTCGCTGCATTCACGAAAAAACATGGTGATGGGGTAAAAGATGTTGCCTTAACTGTCGACAATGTTGAAAAGGCTTACAAAGAAGCTGTGTCTAGAGGAGCAATTGAAATTATGCCTCCAACGGAATTATCTGATGAGCATGGTACCATCAAAAAAGCCGTAATCGGTACTTATGGTGATACCATTCATACGCTTGTAGAACGTAACGACTATTCAGGTGTATTTATGCCAGGATTTATCCCTGCCGATTTCACAGTACCATATGAAGATGCAGGCATCATTGGTGTTGACCATGTAGTAGGTAATGTTGAAAGCATGGGTGAGTGGGTAGAATATTATGAGAAAGTTATGGGCTTTAAAGAGTTAAAGCACTTCACTGATAAAGATATTACAACTGAATATTCAGCACTTATGTCGAAAGTTATGCATAACGGTGGGCGTATAAAGTTCCCAATTAACGAACCTGCTGAAGGTAAGAGAAAGTCTCAAATTCAAGAATACTTAGAGTTTTATAACGGAGCGGGAGTACAACATATTGCTATTCTAACAGAAGATATTGTCAAAACAGTTGGAATCTTAAAGAAGAACGGTGTCGAGTTCTTAAATACTCCTGATAGTTATTATGAGATGCTCTCAGATCGTGTGGGAGAAATTGATGAGGAAATTTCAAAAATTAAAGAATTAAATATTTTAGTAGACCGTGACGATGAGGGGTATTTACTACAAATTTTTACAAAACCAATCGTTGATCGTCCTACACTCTTCATTGAGATTATTCAACGAAAAGGAGCAAAAGGATTTGGTGAGGGTAACTTTAAAGCCCTATTTGAATCAATTGAACGTGAACAAGAAAAGCGTGGTAACCTATAAACGAATGGAATAACCACTGAAAGGGAGATGGAAGCGTCTCCCTTCAGTTTGTAAAGATAGGACTATTCTCAAAACGTGTTGCTAGTTATAGGGAGATTAATTCTCCTTTTTGGAAAGGAAGTGTTTTCATGGTCGTAAAAATTAAAACAAAGCATGAAGTAGAGTCTATAGCCCCTTATGTGTTAGGAAAAAAGCTTGAGGATGTCCAAAAGGAGCTCGGGCTTAAATCGATTAGAAAAATGTCTGAAAATGAAAATATTTATGGGTGTTCAGATCGTGTTAAACAATCACTTGCTAGCCATGTTGAAAGACTTCATCTTTATCCTGACGGATTAGCTACCGATTTGGCAGAAGCGGTGAGTAAGGAATTAAATGTACGTCCAAGCCAGCTCTTATTTGGAAACGGGTCTGATGAAGTGATTCGAATACTTGCCAAAGCATATTTAAATCCCGGTGACGAGGCTATTATGGCTGATGTAACCTTTCCAAGGTATCGATCAAACGTATTTCTAGAAGGTGGAAAACCCATTATTGTTCCACTTACGAACGGTGTCCACGATTTAGCTTTGATGAAAGATGCAATCACTGATTGTACGAAAATGGTTTTTGTCTGTAACCCCAATAACCCAACAGGGACCATTGTAGGTAAAGAAGCCTTACTATCTTTTATCAAGGAAATACCTTCTCATATTTTAGTTATAGTGGATGAAGCATATTTCGAATATGTATCAACAGATGATTACTTACAGACCATTCCTCTTTTAAAAGAATTTCCAAATTTAATCATTTTACGAACTTTTTCTAAGATCTATGGACTTGCCAGCTTACGTGTAGGTTTTGGCATCATGGATGAAAGTATTGTATCAGAGCTTAGAAAGGTCAAGGATGTTTTTAACGTTAATCACATTGCACAAGTCGCGGCTAACGCTGCCATTTTAGATCAGGAACATGTTAGGAAGTGTAGTCAGCTAAATCAAGAAGGGCGAAGTTTTCTTGAGAAAGAGTTTACTCGATTAGGACTTACTTATTTTCCATCCCAAGCAAACTTTTTTATGGTTGATTGTAAAGTCTCAGGTGATGAGATCAGTCAATACTTAATGCAAAATGGAATCATTGTAAGATCGGGAAGCTTGTTAGGCTATCCGAATATGATCCGAGTAACGGTAGGTACAGAAGAAGATAATCATTATTTTATTTCATTAATTGAAAAAAATTTAATTGAACAGGGTGTGAAATAAATTGGATATTAAGCCTGATACTCTTGAATGGAAAGATGCCTATAAGCTTTTAGTCGGATCTATCGTACCAAGGCCAATTGCCTTTGTCTCAACAGTAGATCAAGACGGTGTAGCCAATTTATCTCCGTACAGCTTTTTTACAGCTATATGCGCAGATCCAATGCTCGTTTGCTTTTCCCCAATGAGAAAAGGAACAACAGGGGAGAAAAAGGATACCCTATTAAACATTGAAAGTACGAAGGAATTTGTCATTAACATTGTCGGTAGCTCAATAGCAGAGCAAATGAATGATACAGCTATAGAATATGAAAAAACAATAGATGAGTTTGAGGTCACTGGGTTAACAAAAGTGGGCAGTATGACAGTTAAGCCGCCTCGGGTAAAAGAGAGCCTTGTTCATCTTGAATGTGTGCTACATGAAGTACTTCATTTTGGAGATCATCCTGGTTCTGGAAGCTTAGTTATTGGAAAAGTGCAGCATGTTCACGTTGATGATGAACTTTATTTCGACGGAAAAATCGATACCGAAAAGTTAGATCCGATTGGAAGATTAGCCGGTCAAATGTTTACCAAACCCATGACAGATACTTTTGAACTTGTTCGAAAAAGGTGATGAACACACATGAAATTTATTACATTTGAGAAACCAAACGGTGAGCGAACCTGCGGATGGATGAATGACGATCAAACGGTCGTTGATATGTATGAGGCATCTAGTGGAAAATTGCCGAGTAAGCTACTGGAAGTGATTGAGAATTGGTCTTCGTTAGTGGAGGAGATTAATCAACTTCAAAGTTCCCCTATCTCAAAAGGCAAATATGAGCTTAGTGAAGTACAAATAAAAGCACCACTGCCAAGGCCAACAAGTGTTCGAGATTTCTATGCATTTGAAGAACATGTAAAAAACGCTAGAGCAAGAAGAGGGTTAGAGGTTGTTCCAGAATGGTATGAGCTGCCTGTATTCTATTTTACAAATCATTTAGCTATTAAAGGACCAGGTGACCAAATTCAAATACCACCAAATTGTGAATGGTTCGATTATGAGCTAGAGATTGCTTGTATTATCGGTAAAGAAGGAAGAAACATTAAAGCTCAAGAGGCAGATGAGTATATCTTTGGCTATTGTATTATGAATGATTGGAGTGCAAGAGATATACAGGCAAAGGAAATGAAGGTCGGTCTGGGACCTGCAAAAGGGAAGGATTTTGCAACCTCGATTGGTCCATATATAGTTACTAAAGATGAGCTTCAAAGTTATAGACAAGGTAATCGTTACAATTTATCTATGACAGCCAAAGTAAATGGAAAACTCCTATCTAGCGGGAATTTCCAAGATATATATTATACCTTTGGTGAAATGATAGAACGTGCTTCAAGCGGAGTAACCCTATATCCAGGAGATGTCATAGGTTCAGGAACAGTCGGAACCGGTTGTATTTTAGAGCTTGGTACAGACATCCATCGATGGCTTAAGCCGAATGATGAAGTAGAGTTGGAGATTACTGGTTTAGGAACATTAAAAAATAGAATTATAGAATAGGTAGGTGAAAGCTTTGTTTTACAGACAAATGGGAAAAATTTCCCCAAAAAGGCACACCATGTTTAAGAAAGAAGATGGTACATTATATCGTGAACAAGTTATGGGAACAAAAGGCTTTTCAGGAACACAGTCTATCCTGTATCATCATTACCTGCCAACAGAGGTAGTTAAATCTACGGTTATTGGTTCATATTTACCAGAATATGAGCAAGATGAGTCACTCAGTCATCGTCATCTAATGACAGAGGATATTACTAAGGTAGGTAACGCGCTTGCTGCAAGAGAGTATTTATTAGGAAATAATGATTTGTTAATTGCCACAGCATTTGTAACAGAAGAGATGACTAATTATTATCGAAATGGTGATGGCGATGAGATGCTTTACATTCACTATGGTTCGGGAAAAGTCGAAACCATGTTTGGTACGATTTCTTATCGTCCAGGTGATTACGTTATCATCCCGATTGGTACGATTTATCGTATTTTACCGGAGCAAGATACAAAGATGCTACTCGTTGAGTCTTTTAGTCAAATTACAACTCCTCGTAGATATAGAAACGAGTATGGTCAATTGCTAGAACACAGTCCTTTCTGTGAGAGAGACATTCGAGGACCAGAGGAACTTGTAACCTACACGGACCGCGGAGAGCATGAGGTGATTACAAAATCACGAGGTCTCTTACACTCACATCTATTAAACCATCATCCTCTTGATGTCGTAGGTTGGGATGGCTACTTATATCCATGGGTATTCAACATTGAGGATTTTGAGCCAATTACTGGCCGTATTCATCAGCCACCACCGGTACATCAGACGTTTGAAGGTCATAATTTTGTTGTTTGCTCATTTGTACCAAGATTGTATGATTACCATCCAGAAGCAATACCTGCTCCTTATTATCATAGTAATGTAAATAGTGATGAGCTATTGTACTACGTGGAAGGAAATTTCATGAGTAGGAAAGGGATTAAGCGAGGCTCAATCACATTACATCCAAGTGGAATCCCTCATGGTCCACACCCTGGTACAACTGAAGCAAGCATCGGTAAGAAGGAAACGCTAGAACTAGCCGTGATGATCGATACTTTTAAACCGTTAAAGGTTGTTAAAAAAGCTAGTGAGATTGAAGATAAGAACTATATGTATACATGGATTGAGAACTAGGAGAACCCAAAGGGTTCTCAGGCTGTCGAGAAAGTCTCGACAGCCATTTTTTACTTTTTAACACAATTACGGTGGTTGTATAGTATAGATCATTCATTTTTTTCTAGAAAAAAAAGAGAACATCCGACAACATTTCCATGAGCGGGGTTCTCGAAGACATTTTGATGGTCATGGACGTGTAAAATGTCTCAGAGAGGTGTTCTCAAAGACATTTTGATGCGCTTAGACTAGTGAAATGTCGATTAGGAGGATACTATTGGATATATTAATGTGTTTTGATTGTGAAATCCATTTCCGGTTTTTCAACAAAAAGAAGAGCTGATATAGTCATCTACAGGCAGTCGAGAAAGATATTGACAGACTTCTTCATGAATAAATAATTGAATAAATTACCGCGTTAATTTAGCGTAGTATCCTTACAAAAAATAGGATCGTGGATTAATGCTAGAACCCAAAAATACTAGACAAAATGAAGCAGAGTTTGTATATTTTGATGACCTTGTACCGTGAGGAAGATTTTTATTTCAGACTCAACAAAGGGTTCTCTTTTTACATACTAAGTAAGAAGTAGAATAGAGAAACAAAACAAGTTCAGACCAAATACACTTGGAACGCTCACAACAATATTTTATTTGATTCATAGATTATTAATCCATTCCTAAGAAAATAGCTTTATAATGGTAGGTGATAATAAGGAGTGATGACGAAAATGACAACTGTTCATATTGTAGAGAATCCCAATGATTTATTAACCATCGTTGAGCCTAAATTATTGGAAAGTGAAGCGAAACATAATCTTCTTCTAGGACTGCTAGCTAGGGCAGTAAAAGAAGATACTAGCTTGGATAAGTACTTGCTTGGTTATGTAAAAGCAGATGTTCATATAGTACTAGCTTTCATTAAAACTCCCGGTCAGAAATTAATTTTTTCGAGTCTTCATGAGTCTTCCGAGACCATGATTAGTGAACTGGTTCATGAGCTTATTCAGAAGGGAATTACGATACCAGGTGTAATAGGAGAAAAGCACTTAGTGAAGAAATTTGTCACCCAGTGGGAACAGGAACAGAAGGTAACTTCTAAAGTAGATATGCACCAATTCATTTATCAGTTAGATCGTGTTAATCATATCGAGTTGAGTGATGGGGAAATGAGGAAGGCTGTCATACAGGACGTTGATCTGATAACCGATTGGATTTACGACTTTTCCTTCATCACACCTGATCCACTTTCGAAAGAACAAGCTTATATTCTAGCATCCGATTCCATTCACTCAGAAACTATCTTTCTATGGGTAGACAATGATAAAATTGTTTCTATGGCTAAGAAAGCACGACCGACGAAAAATGGAATTGTCGTAAACCTAGTCTATACGCCTAGAGAATACCGTAACAGAGGATATGCTTCAAGCTTAGTTGCCACTTTAAGCCAACAATTGCTTGATGAAGGCTATAAATTTTGTAGCTTATATACGGATGCTTCAAATCCTACATCCAATCATATCTATACAGAAATTGGATATAAGGAAATAGCTGAGTCTATTGTGTATTCTTTCTGCTCTGAGGATAGTTGAAGGTAACCTCTACAAATTGATAATAATGATAATTCAAATTTTCTATGCAAATAAAACATCCCAAAATGTCGAAACTGAAAAATTCACATCTTCGTATTCTAGAAGGAACGATGGGAAGAAATGAAAATCAACGGGATTTTTGGAAGATATATTCCATATATATGGGGATGAGTATTCATATCTTGAACAAAAGGATTTCTATGATCCATATTATGGAAAATGTAATAGGTAATAGTCTTAAGCGATGATAAGGAGTTGAACAAGTCGTTCCAACAAGAATCGTATCGTAACAAAGTGAGTTGAATGGAGGCTACATATGCGTAAACGTATTGTTTTTACAGGCGGGGGATCTGCCGGTCATGTGATATTAAACTTAGCACTAATTCCTACTTTTGTTAAGGAAGGGTGGGATGTAAGTTATATAGGTTCGATAAATGGTATTGAAAGAGATTTAATTTCCAAAGTTGAGGGAGTTACTTATTATCCTATTGCAACTGGGAAATTACGAAGGTATTTTGACATAAAGAATATGAAGGATCCTTTCAACGTACTAAAGGGTACGTATCAATCCTACAAAATAATCAAAAAAGTCAAACCACATATTATTTTCTCAAAGGGTGGATTTGTTTCTGTTCCCGTTATCCTTGGAGGCAGACTAAATAAAGTACCTTCTATCATACATGAATCGGATGTCACACCAGGTCTCGCTAATAAAATTGCGATTCCATTTGCTACAAAGGTATGTGTGACATTTGAGGATACAATCAAGTGGTTTAAAGAGAAGGAAAAAGTTGTTTTTACAGGTGCCATTGTTAGAGATGAAATTTTTAAGGGGAATGTAGAACAGGGCTTAAAGGACTATAACTTTAACAATAAGAAGCCGGTACTATTAATAATGGGTGGAAGTCTTGGTTCAAAAAAAATAAATGAAATGGTAAGAGCAAACTTAACTGACTTACTAGAGTTATTTCAAGTGGTGCACATTTGTGGAAAAGGGAACGTGAAGCACTCTTTGCATCAAGTAGGCTACAAACAGGTAGAATATTTAACAGATGAATTACCGAATGTAGTAGCAATGACTGACATTGTCATTTCAAGAGCAGGCTCAAACTCCATCTTTGAGTTTTTAGCATTAAAAAAGCCAATGATCCTCATACCCTTAACGAGGGAGCAAAGTAGAGGGGATCAAATTATTAATGCTGAATCTTTTAGGAAAGCGGGTTACGCTGAAGTTTTGCATGAAGAAAAGCTATCTAAGGATCAATTTCTAACTACGATCAAGAATGTTTATTCTAATCGTGATCAATATTTGATGAAGATGGATGATTATGAAGGTGATTTTTCTATACAACCTGTAGTGTCATTAATTAAGGATGTTGCAGAGTAATAAAACGAATTCATGAGGAGGAATAGTAACAAATGCTGCCATTAAAGCTTCCTAAAGAGGATAAAGAGAGTATTGTTGAAGAGTTACAGTATTATTTTGAAACAGAACGTGGTGAACAAATAGGGAACCTTGCTGCAGAGGGGCTGTTAGATTTTTTGATAAAAGTAGCAGCCCCGCATATATATAATCAAGCCGTTCGTGATAGTAGAAAGATTTTACTCGAGAGAATGACTTCACTTGAAGAAGAATTATATACGCTAGAAAAACCTATTCGTAGATAGTTATGATTCACAATCAAAACGGTCCCCTTTGGATGGAGGCTGTGTAATAACGAGAAATTCAATATCTGCATCGCTTTTATTGAATATTTGATGAGGTAAACCTGGTGTGATCTCTATACCTTGCTGACTATGAAGGGTAAAGATCTCATTACTTATTTCTATCGTAGCAGTCCCAGTAATAATAAAGAAAAATTGATGTGCTTGTTTATGGTAGTGTCTATTTTCCTGCGTGTGTGGGGGCATTTTTTCCAAAATCACAGTCTGGTTCTTGTTTTTAGCAAAATACCACCCATCACATTTGTCTCCCCATTGGTAATGATCTGCTGTCTGTTTTGTTATGATCATAATATCGCTCCTATGCTTGATAGTTATCTTTAATGTAAGGGTTACGGTGAAAAAATGAAAGCAGAAATACTCAACCTATTAAGAGGAATAGAAGAAAAGCATTCTATCCAAATAGTATATGCATGTGAGGTAGGTAGTAGAGCGTGGGGTCTCGAACATCGAAATAGTGATTATGATGTCCGATTTATCTTTATATACCCTATAGAAACCTATCTATCACTAGATGAGCCACTAGATGTCATTGATGTTCAAAGCAAAGAGATTGATTGTCATGGTTGGGATATAAAAAAAACATTGAAATTATTTCGTAAGCACAACCCAACTCTTTTGGAATGGCTGCATAGCCCAGTCGTATATCAAGACTCTTATGAAATATCTAAGGTGCTAAGGTCTCTCAATGAATCTAATTTTCAGATAAAACCAGTGTTGTATCATTATGTCAATATGGCCAAAAAAAATCTCGAGGACTTGACGAAAAGAAACGATAGTAAACAATTAATCAATATTTTCCGTCCTATTTTAATATGCAAGTGGATTCTAACAAGGAACGAATTTCCACCTCTCCAGCTGAAAGAACTGATTGAGCCTATTCATGAGCAGGAAGTCAAAATCACCATGTATCACATCATCGATATTAAGAAAAAAACACTTGAAGAAAGCTCACTTCAACAATTGGAATTTAATCATTTACAAAAGTGGATGACAGAGGAGTTGAGGTTTATTGAAGAGAGTGTATCAAAGCTTCAAGAACATTCTGCTATGAAGGTAAACATGACTCGGGAGGTAAACAAGGTGTTCAGAAGCTTCGTTTTGAAGTCACAGTGAGAAAGAGGAGATTTAGGTGAAAAAAGTAACCTTACTACTAGTAATAAGTTTACTACTGACTTCCTCAGGATACATGTACAAAAAAATGGATGGATTAAGAATGGAAAATGAACAGCTTATAAACAGAATGACTGTACTTAAAACTGAAAACACAAAATTGCTTAACATGCTCGAAAACTATAAAAGTCAAACGACTGAGCCTGTTTCTATGCTATTTCTTGAAAAGGAGCATGAATTAAGGTTTGTCTCAAAAGAGTTGCCTCTATTGCTCTTCCCGCAAGAAGGGGCAAGTGGAATCAGTCAAGTACCGGCCAATACCGTTGTTTCGATCAATGATATTGTTTCAGTAAACGGCGAGACGTGGTTACATATTACAAAGCCTGTATTTGACTCACCTATGAACATGAAGGGCTGGATCAAGGAAGTGGATACAGAGCTATATACTCACCAAAATAAATCACTAGTAAAAAGCCCAATCATCGTACCGGAGCAAACTCCTATTTTCAATGTGGATTTTTCGGGAGAAATACAAATGGTTGAAAATACTACTACTCAATCGACAAAGCAATGTTTTATTTCTGATGAACAGGACGATTTCTTTGCTTTAGGCTGTGGAGGAGGAGAGTCACTTATCGTAAAGAAATCACAAGTCGTGTATCCTCCTATAGAGAACGATTAATAGATGAATAACCTAATATTGGTGTTCATCTTTTTTGTATCTTGGTTTCATTTGGAATTAGCTAAACCTATACATTAAAAACAGTCATATGAAACGATATTTAACCTCAATCACGAACGCACGTTCATTCTTTTATATCGATATGAATTGAATGGAATGTAGACGAAAAATATCGGGGTAGGAGTAAGAGATACTGACATTAGGTATACTAATTAATAATAAACATCATGGAGGTAATACTTTGTATGTTGGTTGTCATGTCAGTATAAGAGACGGCTATTTAGGTGCAGCGAAAATGGCTCATTCGTTCGGAGCAAGTGCTTTTCAGTACTTTCCGAAAAATCCAAGAAGTTTGTCCGTAAAAGAGTTCGATCAGGAAGATGCAACAGCATGCAAACAATATTGTTTGGAGCATAACATTCAATCAGTCGCACATACCCCTTATTCTACTAGTCTCACTCCTACTGAACAGAAAAAGGGGGCAACGATTCAATCGTTATTAAATGATTTACAGATTGCGAGTAGCTGTGGTTCTATTGGCGTTGTCGTACATTTTGGAAGTGAAATTGATCCATTAAATCCATTAGCCGGATATCAATTAATGATCACAATCCTAAATGAGGTACTAAAAGAATGGGATGGTGATGCCCTTCTACTCATTGAGAACTTGGCAGGAAAACCAGGGACAATGGGGACCACGATCGAGGAACATATTCAAATAAGAAATTTATGTGATTTTCCTGAAAAAATTGGATTTTGCTTTGATACTTGCCATGCATTTGCAAGCGGTCTATGGAATGGGGAAAATAGTGGAGCTCTTGTGAAGAGTGGTAAAGAACAGGAATACTTCAATCACCTTAAAGTTGTTCATTTAAATAATTCAAAATATGAAAGTAGTTCGGGTAAAGATCGCCACGATAATATTGTTTCTGGAAAAATTAAGGTAAGCCAGCTAAATGATTTATTGCATCAAGACGTATTTAGTAAGATTCCCTTCGTTTTAGAAACTCCAGATCCGCCAAGCGGGAATCATAGGGAAGAGATCGAAACAGTGAGAACATTATTTAATCGGTAAAAGAAATGCTTACTTGTTAAACTGACTGATGATTTCCGGCGAGGGAGCTCACTTTCCACACTAGCAAAGAATGTGCTTTTGTCTGGGTTTGCCACAGAATGTTGCAGCTTTCAGCAGATGTTCCTAAATATTTGCACTCGGCGCTGAGCGCCTGCATGAGTTACGCCCCATCATTTTCAATCAACTGGGTAATTAATAAATCAACAATAACCTATACATAGTAAAATGAAAGCAGTCACCTAATTGGTGGCTGCTTTTTGAAGCTCTCGTTTAAATCGTAATTGAATAAAACGTAATCGTATGAATAAGAGTAAAGCTCCCACGGTTAATCCTAAACTTAATCCAATCCAATACCCAAATGCTCCTAGAGATGTAAATTGTGCTAGTAAATAACCAGAAGGTAAGCCGATCACCCAAAATGATATTAACGATAATACTAATGTAACATTTACATCCTTATAACCACGAAGCGCACCCTGGATTGGAGCCCCAATCGCATCAGATAATTGAAAAAAGATGGCGTAAAATAGAAAATGTTTGGCTAATGAAATAACTTGTGAATCGGTACTATAAATGGCAGCAATCGTACTTGGAAATAGTAATAATATGATACCTGTTACAATGGCCATACCAATAGCAGTTCCGATTCCAAGGTAGCTATACTGCTTTGCATCATTCGTACGTTTTCCTCCAACCTCAAACCCTACACAAATGGTTAATGCCATTGAAATACTCAGAGGAATCATGTATAAGAAAGACGCAAAATTTAGTGCAATTTGATGGGCTGCTATCGTAATAGTGTCATATTGACTCATCAGCAATGTAACAGCTGAAAAAATACTAGTTTCAAAGAAAATAGCAAGTCCAATAGGAACCCCAATGAAAAGCAGTTCTTTCCATTTTGTAAATGATATTTTATAAAATGTTTTAAATACATGGAACTGTGAAAAGGGTTGCCTTTTATGAGCAATCCAAACAGTAATGGCTAAAATACACCAGTAAGTAATAGCTGTAGCATAACCTGCACCTACTCCTCCCAAACGGGGAAATCCAAACTTTCCGAAAATGAGCAGGTAATTAAACAAGGCGTTGATAGGTAGAGATAACAGTGTGACAATCATTGTCACTCTCGTTTCTCCTAGTGCATCCATAAAACATCGTAGTACAGTATAAACAAATAAAGGGATCATGCCGTAAGCTAATGCTTTTAGATAATAAAATGCGATTTCTCGAACAGGTTCTTCTAAATTCATCATATTCAATAAAGGCTTAATAGTTGCGGCTCCTGAAATAAGAATGATGATGACAATTACAATTGAAAGATAAATTCCCTGAACAACGGTAAAAGGAATAGCCTTCCTGTTATCTGCCCCGATTAATTGAGCAATAATGGGAGTCGTGGCGAGTAGGATCCCACTTAACCCCGTAAACACAGGTACCCAAAGACTAGAGCCGATTGCAACTCCTGCTATATCATTGGAACCTGCTCTTCCTGACATCATGATATCAAGGAAGTTCATGGCAAATAAACCTAATTGAGTGATTAAGATAGGTACTAATATTTTGATAAATAATATGGTTTTGTCTTTCAGAAGGTGAGTTTGATACATTTTTATTCCCTCATTCTTACGTCTAATAGCACATAATTATAACATAGCTATTTTAATTTAACAGGAATTTACACAATATACTTCACAGCAACCGGTTAACATTTTATGTAAAATATGATTTTTCGGATAGCGAAATAATTCTTTTAGTGGTATATTTTAAAAAGATATAGATATTGAGAAACGGAGACAACGATATGTGGAAACAGCGAAATGTTTGGATTTTGTTGATCGGTGAGTTTATTGCTGGAGTTGGGTTATGGACAGGAATCATTGGTAATCTTGAATTTATGCAAGAGCATGTACCTTCGGATTTCGCCAAATCCCTCATATTATTTACTGGATTATTAGCAGGTGTCATGATTGGTCCTCTTGCTGGAAGGATTATAGACTCATATAGTAAGAAAAAGGTAATGATTTATGCAGGTATTGTCAGGATGATTAGTGTTCTGTTTATGTTTTTAGCGATTGAATTCGAATCAGTTTGGTGGATGGTTTGTTTTATGGTGACGATTCAGTTGTCAGCGGCCTTTTATTTCCCTGCCCTTCAATCGTTAGTACCAATGGTCGTGAAGGAGAAAGATCTTCTACAAATGAATGGCGCACATATGAATGTTGCAACGATTTCTAGAATCATAGGAACTGCATTAGCGGGTGCAATGCTTGTCGTTATAAGTCTATATTCCTTATATATTGCATCATTTGTTGCTTATGGGCTTTTACTTCTGTCAACTTTCCTGTTATCGGTTGATGAGGATGAAAAAGAAAATGAAATGGTTAATAAGGGTAAAAAAGCAGCTAGCTTTAAAGAGGTTCTACCAGTATTAAAAGGGCTTCCTATTGCAATGATGGCTCTAGTTTTAACGATCATTCCAATGTTATTTCTTGGTGGATTTAATTTAATGGTAATTGAAATAAGCGAACTTCAAGATGATTCCACAATAAAGGGTTTAATCTATACAGTGGAAGGCTGCTGTTTTATGCTAGGTGCATTTCTCGTTAAGAGGATTAGTGAAAAAGTCAATCCAATTAGATTGATGTTTATATTCACAAGTGTTGTAGCAATTACTCAACTATCCTTATATTTCTCAGATATCAAACTTTTATCATTGATTTCATTTGGAGTGTTCGGGTTTTCACTAGGATTTTTCTTCCCAATTACTGCCACGATTTTTCAAACAAGGATTCCAAAAGAATTTCATGGAAGATTCTTTTCGTTTAAGAGCATGTTAGATCGAGTGATGTTCCAAGTTGTATTACTTGCCACTGGCTTGTTCCTTGATACAATTGGGTTTCACCTAATGGTCCTAGTGTTTGGTACAATTTCATTAGTATTGATATTTTACTTTGCACTTAGACATGCGAAGGTTTCACAGGAAACCCTAATGAATGAACAAAAATCACCATCTGTATAAGGGTAAAAGGGCAGCTACTCAGTTTATAGCTGCCTTTTCAGCTAGTAGGCAGTAGTAGTTTCCTAACGCATAAATAGGACTAGCCTAGTCTTTCTAAATAGGGTAGGTTAAAGAATTAAGTTGGTTTTTTAGCACTGTTGATTGACGTGGAAGGACCAGGGACTTCTCCTGAGGGAGCAGCGGGTCAGGTGAGACCCGGGATCTTTCACGGAAGTGAAAATATCATTTCGTTGCGGCGAGGAGACTCACCGACCGTCCTGTGGTAAGCGAGTGTCCTATAACGAAAATCAACAACTATGTTTAATAGAGCCAATAAATAAAGGAGTGTTACAATTGGGTTATGTTGAAGAGCTTAGAGCTATAGTAGGAAGTAGACCATTACTATTTGTCGGAGCAGTTGTTATAATCCTGGATAGTAAAGGAAGAATACTCCTTCAACAACGTAAATATCCAAGTGGATCGTGGGGACTTCCGGGTGGATTAATGGAATTAGGTGAATCAACAGAAGATACAGCAAAACGTGAGGTGTTTGAAGAAACGAATTTAACAGTAAATGATTTGAAATTAATCAATGTGTATTCGGGACCACAGAATTTTATAATAGCGGAAAATGGCGATGAGTTTTATGTCGTAACAACCGCGTACTACTCTAACAAAGTTTCAGGGCTACTGAAAGTTGACCGGTCAGAATCAATCACCTTTGAATATTTCGAACCCGATCAGCTCCCATGTTCTCTTGTTAAAAGTCATCAACGAATGATAAAAGAGTTTTTAAGTAACCATTATTCTAAGTTAAAGTTTTAAAACCCTTTCTTGAAGGGTTTATTTTTTTTATAATCTATTTACATATATCTAATTAGAATGATATCTAATTATTATATAGTAATGTGAGAAGAATATTAATTACATTAATGGAGAGTCATCCAACCATGATCCATATTGAGAAAGTAATTTTACATTCTGATCAAGGGCATAATCTGATTTCAACAGGTTCACCTGAAGTAGCAATCAAGAAATTAAAAAAGGAGCATCGAGAAAAAGAGAGGTTGTGTAAAGAACGCTTCTTAGTTGAGTATAGAGAAGGGTACATTGGTCTTTTCGACTTTACTATGATTAATCCAAATGATGAAAAATCCTTGGATTGGCCTTCTAGCTCTACATGTAGACTTTCGAAAAATGGGGTTAGGTCAAAAGGTTAATGACAAACTTGAAAAGAAAATGAGACAGAAGGGAGCAAGTAAAAGTAGACTAGGTTGTTTCAGTGCTAATCAAAAAGGATTGACGTTCTAGAGAAAACAAGACTATGAGGTGTATAAAAGGAATTTGACATTGAAAAAGTAGAATATTTCAGATTGCGACATTTTCGGACGCATTAAATGCCGAAGAACGTTATGATCGAACAGGTTACAAAGTGGTTGAATCAATCCTTAGAGCAAAGAAAAAGAAAGAAGTATTATGGACTAAACAAGAAAGAATTGAAGATTACTATGATATTAACGGTAATTTTGTTAAAAGTGTAGTTAAAGATATAGAATTTAAGAATAATTTAAAAACGGGAAAAGCAAAAGATAAAGTTAGAGAGAAGGTTTATACATCTCCACTCTTATCAGATAACCAACATATTGAAATTGAAGATTTAAAGACTAAGAAAAATGAACTTTCTGAAGAAAAAGAAAACAAAATCAAGGAAAAGATTGCCGTTAAGTTGAATGAATTAGATGCGAAGGAACTTCAGGATGTAGTTGGCTTTACTTATGAAGACATTAGTACGATGAAACAAAAAGTAGAAGAATACAATGAAGCAATGTCATTTACTGCTGCTGCTGATGATAGAATAGAACGTAAGGGAGCTTATGATAACTACTATAATTATGATTCTTATACAGGAGATTTTATTGTACAAGCACTAGGTTACTCTGCTCATTCATATATTAAGTATACAGGAAATACCATAGGGGATATGGCAAATGCAACCCAAGTAACTAGTTTTAAGAATAACATAATTTCATATGAAGAATATGTTAGAAGATATATGGAAACAGACCAGTTTTCTGAAACTTTAAGCTGGCTTGGTGGAGTTGCAGGACTAGTTAGTTTTGTATTTGGATATCCTACTGGACCAGTTGGATGGGCAGCAATTGTTTCAACATATTCTGGTGCAATGGGTGTATTTATATCTTGGACTTCTGAAGCATATGCTGATGAAACTAGACTTGAATATAGTAGAAGAGCTAAAAATTACCTACATGAAGCCCAAGAAGATATGGATTATACTCTTTGGGGAGATTATGACAGTACAGTTGTTTCAGGATTTTAATATTTGAAGAAATTTACAATACAAAGACTTCATACTGGAGTCTTTTATTGTATTATATTGATAAATAAATCTTCTTTTACAAGGATGTGTAACATGAATAGGAATAGTTTTAATTTCTGTAAACTGTTACTAGTTATTCTTTTTGTCTATCTTGTTAGTGGTTGTAGTAATGAAATTATTAAAATTGAGGTATTTTCTATCGATACACTGGAGGAAACTGAAAAAGGAACATTTGAAATCACAGGATTTAAGAAAGTTAACGTAATAACTACAATTAATAAGAGTGAAACTCATTTAAATACGGATGTTAAAAAAATT
Organism: Bacillus salitolerans; assembly: GCF_042680805.1. NCBI lineage: Bacteria > Bacillati > Bacillota > Bacilli > Caryophanales > Bacillaceae > Bacillus > Bacillus salitolerans. Next base: position 32,807 of record NZ_JBHUEM010000020.1, read on the forward strand.
GAAGATTTTTATGTTACTAATGGAAAATATATAAAGACATTGGTTAAGCATACAATATATAAAAAAAATGACACAATAAAGTCTGAAGACGTGACCAGTAAAGAGAAAGAATTTCAATCTCCAAAGACTATCCTCATCCCAAAAGATATAAAAGGTGAGTATAAATTAGAAAGTATGGATCAATCAATTAAAGAACAAGTAGAACAACATGTTCTGTCTCTGATAAAACAAATAGAATGATATGTTGAATAAACGTAGAATTATAAAAAATCTATTAAAAGGGAATAGAGATTTAAAGACAAAAACCTTGAAGTTCAGGTTTTATATAATTTGAAGAGTTTTTTTTCGATAGTTTACTCATACTAACATTGAAGTTCAATATTTGGAGGGAGTATTTGATGACGAAAAGAAACAAAGCGACAAAGTCTGGCCTACAAAGTGCGAAAGCTATTACAGAATTTTCTTCAGAATTAACTCAAGATCAAAACAAAAAGGTAGAAAAAACAAAACCACACTAAGAGATAACCGGATGGTGCTTCATCCGGTTATGACTATTTTTTAATGGCTAGTCATCGGGTTCCAGATTACATTGTGGTATTAAAAATACTTTCCTAGGTGCTACTATGTTTTTGGACAGCTGCTCACGGTGGAATAGAATTCCTGAGCTAATGTGATTCGAGCAGTGATGTTAGATAATCCAAAGAAAAAAAAGAAGTATTCTACTATTTTTTTAATTATTAGAACAGAATCAAATAATCCAACGATTTTGTACTTTATTCCAACATTTTAACCAATAATGGAATGAGTTATGTTATATAGTCGAAGTACAATTAAATGATATTCAGCATTTTTCCCCTATTCCATTCATAAAATGAATCAGGTGTATGTCGAGGAGGGGATAGTATGTCAGGTAAGATTGTAAAAGTGATTTCAGAGGAATATGTAGCAAAGTATGTAGAGTTGAATGAACAGGCTAAAAGGATAAAAGAAGAAATGGACAAGATAAAACAGGTGTTCCATACGTATTTTGATGAACTTTGCGGAATGAATGAAAAGGGTGAATTCAACATTGGGGATTACTTTTTGCAAAGACAAATAAGAATCACGAATGCTTTTGATGAAGAAAGACTTGTTGAAAAACTAGAGGCACTAAAGCTTGGAGATTGTATTGAGTATGTAAAAAAACCGAATGAACAGAAATTAGAAGCTGCCATACAGCTAGGGCTTATTAGCGAAGAGGATATTAAAGAATATAGGCTTAGTAAAAGAACACAGGCTATTTCGGTGAAGAAAGCAAAATAAAGAATGGACAGATTGCTGTTGGATGCAATCTGTCTTTTATTTTAAGTTAAGAAGGTATAGTTTTCTGGTGTATAGTTAATGCAATGTTACGGCTAAATCCAGCGCACAGCCAAGATGAAATGGCGAAGATCTATGCCATTCATCCTACTCGAGGTCAAGAATATGTCATGAATAAACGGGAAAACCACCCTTTTTTTATGACAGAACATTTGCTCATCCTTAGGCTAAACGGAGCACACTGAGCCTTTTGTTCTTAATTATGATAAATTAATAGGTAAGAGAATAAGAAGAAACAAGTGAATCAATCGAGACGTACTGGAGATGAGAGGAGAAGGACGATGGATGATAGGTGGAAAGTGGCAGAAAACTCTTTAAATAGGATCAAAATATCTTCAAATCCGAATAACGAACCGGTTACCATACAGGGGGATTCTAATGATTTGAGGTGTGTCGGTATAGGTACAGATGCTGCTGTTTTTCAATATATCCATGAGCCATCTTATGCATTCAAAATTTATGCTAAAGATAAATGTTCAAAGATAGAAGTAGAAGCAAGTGTCTATAAGACACTGGGAACATCTCCCTATTTCTCGAAATGCTTTGCCACTACTGAAACGTATCTCGTCTTAAGCTTTGAAGAGGGGATTACGTTATATGATTGTCTACTCCAAGGTATCCATATTCCAAGGCAAGTGGTTGAGGATGTGGATGCTGCAAGAAAATACGTCAGAGAAAAATCTTTAAATCCCAGAGACATTCATTTAAAAAACATTTTCTTACAGGGTGGGAGAGCAAAAATCATTGATGTATCCGAATATGTTCAAGCTGGAAATGACAATAGATGGGAGCATTTGAAAAAAGCTTATCAGGAATACTATCATCTTATCGATGGGAAAACGGTTCCTTATTGGTTAGTTGAAACGATTCGAAAATGGTATAACGGACGAAACAAACACACAACTTTTGATGATTTTATGAAGAATGTTTTAAAGCTTAAACTGTTTTAATAGTAAAATATGAAAGATTCAGGTTTTAATTCCTTCAATACTTGGAAGTATGGTAAGAGATAAAAAAGCAAAAACGTTAGGAGTTCATATGATTCAAACATATGCAATAAATAAAGAAGGAAAAAAAGAGCTAAACATCTCCCTGCAAGCAGCGAACATTGAACAATATCAGTGGTTATGGGTAGATATTACAGAGCCGACAGAGACAGAAATGAAGGTTCTGTCAGATGTTTTTATGTTTCACCCACTAGCTATCGAGGATTGTATAAACCATACGATTCAACGACCGAAATTGGACTATTACCGAGATTTAACGTTTTTTATTACTCACGCTTTGAATAGACAGACATTCGACAAAGCAGAGGTAAGTATATTTTTAGGTGAGAATTATCTAGTTACTTTTCATTATAAAGACTTATCAGAGCTAAACGATGTTTGGAATAAGCTTATTTCCTCAACAAATATAGAGGAATGGGATCATTATTATGTGTTTTATCAAGTCTTCGACAAAATGGTAGATAATTACTTTCCCATCTTATATTCTCTCGAGGATCAATTAAATAGTTTGGACGAAAATAGAAATGGCTGGGCAATGGGAAAGCAGTTAGAAGAATTGTTTGAAATAAAAAGTAACCTTATCACGATTCGTCACACCATTCATCCAATGAGGGACTTACTGTACAGAATGGTAAACTCCCATCATCTAGAAGGTGTAAGAGAACGTAAGGAATATTTTTCAGATATATATGATCACTTACTAAAGCTGTCAGAAATGGTGGATTCTAACCGCGAAATGACAAATGACCTACGTGATAGTTATTTATCACTAACCACTCACCAACAAAATAAGATTATGCAAGTACTAACTGTTATTACAACTATTTTCATGCCGCTTACCTTTATAGCCGGAGTTTACGGCATGAATTTTGAGAACATGCCTGAACTCAAGTGGCGATATGGATATTTTATCACTTTGTCTCTAATGACATTAATAGGATTAAGTATGTTTTACTTTTTCAAAAAGAAGGGATGGTTTAAATAAGTAAGGAATAGCCTATTAAGCTATTCCTTACTTTCATTGCCGTTGTTTTCGAATGTTTTCCCATTCTTCACGCAGCATACCCATTTTTATGGAGTCAAAATACTCACCATTCACAATTCTCGCTTTTCGAATTCTTCCTTCTATAATCATCCCTGTTTTTCTGGCCAATGCCATCATCCTGTCGTTTCCAGACCATGTTGATATACCCACTCTCACAACATCCATGTTTTCAAAGATGTAGTCTGTCCATAGCTGGAAAGCCTCGGTACCATATCCACCAGACCAGTAGGTTGAGTCAAATATGACAATCCCATTACTCAACCAGTTTGTTTCCTTACTTTCCCAGTACCAATTAACCGTACCAATTACCTTTCCATCTACTTCGATTATTAGGATATTCCTAACTTCGTCTGTACCTACAAGCTCAACTTTTGATCGGTAGCTTTTTTCATAGAATTCCTCATAGCTATAATTAGGAAGTTGAAAATAAGGACCGTTCCATTTTAGGTGTTCACGGTCTTTTGCTTGATAATTCCAATAATAAATTTTTTCAACATCACCTTGCGTAATGTCACGCAAAATTACTTTATTCCCTTTTAGTTTTACATTCAATATTAACTAGCTCCCTTCATATGATTCCTTTTTAATTGTAATTTTTCACCTTGTAAACTAGCAATCCCTATTATTGAGATTAAGCTAATAAATACACAAGTTATCCATAGGAGATTTGGAAGTCCAATGTTTTTTCCATAATCTAATAGTGATGCCCCTATTAGTTGACCAATTCCTCCACCTAATGCAAGTGAAAAAATGGAGAATCCAAAATAGCTAGCTGTCAACCCGGGTTTTGAAAGCCGAGCTGTTAGCTCAAAAGAGGTCGGTTCGATGAGGATTACCCCTACCGAGAAAAAGAACATTCCAACTAGAAACAAGGTAGCGTTTGTTGTTATTCCAACAACAAAAAGCGAGCCTCCAAGAAATAGATAACCTACCTTAATGATATTATACGGAGAATACTTTTCCGCAAACTTCTGAATCGGAAGTTGAAGGCAAACGATTGTTACAGCAAACACAAGCAATGTCCAAGATATGGCTCTATTATCATGAAAAATAGTGATAGCTTGAGAGGGAATAGTAACATAGATTTGCATAAATAGAAACCAGTATCCAGACATACAGAGTGTAAATAACACAAAGGGTGGATCTGAAAGAACTGTTTTCCAAGCTTGGACATAGGACACCGTTGAACTTGTACTATTTTTAGCAGGAAGAACTATAAGCGCGAGAATCCCTCCAAGAAAGAACAATGAACTTGAAAGAAGGCTTAGTAGTGTAAAACTTTGTGAAATCAGTAATCCCGCTAGTAAAGCCGCTATTACTGTACCGACATTTTTGACCACTTTATCAATCGAGAACGCCATGCTTCTGCCTTCTGAAGTAGAGTAAGCAACAAGTGCCGCTTTACTCGCTGGTTCAAAGAATGCTCCTCCTAATCCAGACAATACGGCAGCAGCAAGGAGTCCAAGTTTTGAAGTTACAATACCGAATAGAAGAAAACCCACTCCTCTCGTAATCATCCCAATAGCAATTATTGTCCGATAGCTTGATTTATCAGCGACACTACCTGTAATAAGACTCAATCCTTGTTGACTAATTTGTCTCAACATAAGTACAGTTCCTGCCAATATAGATGAATAGAGTAAGTCCTTTGTAATGTAATAGGAGAGAAACGGGATAAAGGAAAAAAAGCTTACATTCATTAAAAAAGAGTTTACATATAAGACAATTAAGTTTTTATTCATTACATCATCTCACTTCTTTTGTGTGTTATGTGTTATCTTATAAAAGGTATTCGGATTTGTATAACGAATTATTTTAATAGTAATAATTAAAAAAAATGATAATGGGTGATAAGTGAATGGAAATTGATCAGTTAAGGGCATTTATTGCAGTTGTACAAACTAAGAACTTCACGAAGGCCGCCGAAACCTTACATGTTGCACAATCAACTATTACGACGAGAATCAAATCTTTGGAGGATTCGATAGGTAAATCACTATTTGAGAGAGATAATCGAACTGTACAGTTAACTTCTAGTGGTAAGGTTTTTCTGCCATATGCCCAAAAGGTACTAGAGTTAATACAAAAGAGTAGGAATGCTATTAATAGCGACAATTATTTTGATAAATATATTGTAGTTGGGAGTACTCATACAATATGGGACTATGTTCTTTACCCGATTGTTAGAGACTTTCAGGATCATAATCGAAATATTGGATTAAGATTTATTACAAACCATTCACAAGAAGTTATCCAAGGAATTATGGATGGAATAATTGATATAGCAGTTGTTTACTTACGTCCCCATCATCCAGAAATCCAAGTGAACTTTTTTAGAGAAGAGCATATTCACCTAGTTGGTTCCAAAACTTATTTTGATGAATTAGAGGTTGTTGGAGATAATGTCCTACGGAACTATCCTTTTATTCACTTAGATTGGGGAACTCCTTTTAGCGAGTGGTTTAATGAAGTAATAGGAAAAGATGAGCCGTTCTTCTTACAAGTTGACCACATGTCTATTCATATTCAATATTTACTAGAAGGTAAGGGTATAGGATTCATGCCAACTTCCGTTTTGGAAAGATATAAAGAGGAAGGTCTAGTGGAATTACCGACTAATTTTTCAAAGCCGATTCCTACAAGACCAATGTATATCATTTATCTGAAACGTAAACATGAGTTCATTCAATCATTATTATCAGATCTAAATAAGTAACTTTTCTTACGGAACAAAATTGTGTATGATGAAAAAAGCTAGGTAAAAGTTGTAGGAGGATTGATTATGCTTCATTTATCATGGAAAGATAAAGAAACAATTAAAAGAGTAAAATGTATCCATACGAATGCTGAAAAGTATATGGTTGAAAATGTGTTAACAGTTGGACAAGAATACGATGTTAAGAATGAAACAGAAGAATTTTATTTCGTTGTAGACAATACCGGTACGGTTGGTGGATTTTATAAGGATTATTTTCAAGAAGTGTAGGATAGGTCAAAAGTGACCTATCTTTTTTGTTGGATTTAAAAAGATAAAGGATTATGATTTTCCTTTGGCGAATATACTTCAGTAAATGAATGAGAGGAGATTGATGAAAGATGGATTCTCTTAGATTTCCTATTGGAAAATATACGGTCCCAACTAGCTTTACGACCGACGAAAGAATAGGTTGGGTTCATGATATTAAACAACTACCTATTAAACTAAAACAGAGTATCGAAGGTTTAACAGATGAAGCATTAAATACACCATATCGCGAAGGGGGATGGACAATCCGGCAAGTCATCCATCATTTAGCTGATAGTCATATGAACAGCTTTATCCGATTCAAACTAGCCTTAACAGAGGATTATCCTACCATTAAGACCTACGAGGAGAATAAATGGGCAGAGTTAGAGGACAGTCTAGGCTCGGTTTCTACCTCTCTTCAAATAATTGATGGACTTCACGAGCGATGGGGAATTTTACTAGAGTCACTATCTGAGGAGGATTTTCAAAAAGGATTTTATCATCCTGAAATTGGTAGGGTCACACTAGGTGCCGTTACAGCTTTGTATTCATGGCATAGTAGACATCACCATGCACATATTGAGCTTGCTAAAAGGAATGCGACCAAAGAAAATTAATAGAAGAGGCTGAGTGAGGAGGTTTCCTATTCTCAGCTTTTTTTATTGTTTAGGAAATTATAAATGCTCACTATTGTGGATAACTGAGTGATGTGCGTAGTAATCCGGCTCCAGCGCCCAGCCAAGATGAAATTGCAAAGGTCGTCGCAATTTCATCCTACTCGAGGGAAAAAGAAAAATCACTTTTTCCTTGGTCAAATAACCCTTGAAGAGTAAAAGGGAAAGAGCGCCCTTTTTCTCTTCAAGGAACATTTGCTATGCCTGAGGCTAAACGGGGCGCCCTGAGTCTTTTGTTCTTGATAAGAGTAGAATTTTTAATTAGATCCTTTTATATTGCATAATTGGAAAAATTTCTATAACTCGACTTATCCTTGTGAAGGTGTGCAATTTAATGTTAAAATAATACGGTTAGACAATTGACAGTTGAATTATTTTCCATTAATATAAAAATTCTCGCTTAAAAAATTCAGTAAAATGAGGGACGGTATGAAAACAGAAGCATTGAAAGACAAAATCTTATCTAGAAAGACCTTTGCGATTATTTCTCACCCAGATGCTGGGAAAACAACGCTAACGGAGCAGCTTCTTCTATTCGGAGGAGTTATTCGGAATGCAGGTACTGTAAAAGGGAAGAAATCTGGAAAATTTGCTACTTCAGATTGGATGGAAATTGAAAAGCAACGTGGTATTTCTGTTACATCAAGTGTAATGCAGTTTCAGTACAAGAATCGTCATATCAACATTTTAGATACCCCTGGACACCAAGACTTTAGTGAAGATACGTACCGTACATTAACAGCTGTTGATAGTGCTGTCATGGTCATTGATTCAACAAAGGGGATTGAGGATCAAACGATTAAACTGTTCCAAGTTTGTCGTAAACGAGGTATTCCCATTTTTACTTTCATGAACAAAATGGATCGAATCGGTAAGGATCCATTAGAATTACTAGCGGAACTAGAAGAAGTTCTTGGTATTGAATCATATCCTATGAACTGGCCTATAGGTATGGGTAAAGACTTCTTAGGTGTTTATGATCGGTACTACAACCGAATTGAGCAAGTGCGAGAGACTGGAGAAAACCGTTATTTAGCCCTTGATGAAAACGGACATGCACCAGACGGGGCAAACATAACAAGCTCTCCTCTATATTCAACTTGCATAGAGGAAGTTCAACTACTAAGTGAAGCTGGAAATGAATTTTCTATAGAAAAAATTCAAAATGGAACGTTAACACCTGTCTTTTTTGGTAGTGGGTTAACAAATTTTGGTGTTCAAACATTTTTAGACACGTATGTAGAGCTTGCCCCGTCTCCACAGCCTAGACATTCGAATGAAGGATTTATGGAACCAACTACAACTCCGTTCTCTGGATTCATCTTTAAAATACAAGCCAATATGAATCCAGCTCACCGCGATCGGATTGCATTCCTCCGAATTTGCTCAGGGCAATTTGAGAGAGGGATGAGTGTAAATATTGCAAGAACTGGAAAACCGGTTAAGCTTGCTCAGTCTACTCAGTTTATGGCTGATGATCGCCATACGGTGGATGAGGCTGTTGCAGGAGATATTATCGGTCTGTATGATCCAGGCATTTATCAAATTGGTGATACATTAGTAGAAGGTAAAGATTTATTTCAATATGATCGATTACCTACTTTTACACCTGATTTGTTTATGAAAGTAACAGCTAAAAACGTAATGAAGCAAAAGCAGTTCCAAAAAGGATTAAGCCAGCTTGTACAAGAAGGTGCTGTTCAACTGTATCGTTCCTTGATGACGGAAGAGTACATCTTAGGTGCTGTTGGACAACTACAATTTGAAGTATTTGAGCATCGAATGAGAGGCGAATATAACGTTGATACAGTGATGCAATCAATGGGTTCCAAAATACCGAGATGGGTTGAGGATGATAGTGTAGATGAGTCATTATCAAGCTCAAGAAGTTTACTTGTACGGGACCGTTATGACAAAAAAGTGTTCCTATTTGAAAATGACTTTGCATTAAGATGGTTTGAAGAGAAAAATCCTTCTGTAAAGCTTTACAATCCGATGGAGGTATAGAAACAAAAAATATCAATGTGGTTCACCGTTTTCCATTTCACCGTTTGAAAGGAGATCGTTATGTCTATACAGAATCACCCAGATTTTGAATTAGAAAAAGAACGTCTTACGTTTACCAAAAACTATATTGATACAATCATCATCGCATCTGAAACAAGTAAAGAACAGTACCGAGAAAAGATGACAGAAGCGTTCCAAGATCTTGATTGGCTTGATAGTAGTCTTAGTTACACAAATGTGTTAACGAATGCGGCATTTATGGAACGCACGGCAGAAGAAGTAAGAAACTTAAAAAATATTCGTTCAAAACCTTATTTTGCGAGAATAAATTTTAAACCTAATGACCGGTTAAAAGAGGAAATACTCTATATAGGTAAAGCTTCTGTTTTTGATCGTGAATCACAACAGCCAATTATTGTGGACTGGCGCTCACCCATTGCAAACGTATACTATGACGGTAGATTAGGAGATGTCGAGTACGAGGCAGAAGGGGGAAAATATGAAGGGTATTTATCCTTAAAACGACAGTATGAAATTAATGAAAAGCTTATTAGTTTTCGTGATGTGGATTTAACAACAAATGATGAACTGCTGCAAGAATCGTTAGCAAGAAGTTCGGATAATCGACTGAATGAAATTGTCTCGACCATCCAAACGGAACAGAACAAAATCATTCGTGCCGATTTAAATCGACCAATCATTGTTCAAGGAGCTGCGGGAAGCGGGAAAACAACCATTGCCCTTCACCGCATCTCCTATTTCATTTATACGCTTGGCCAAGAATTTAATCCCGAAAACATGATGGTAATTGCCCCAAATCGGTTATTTATTGACTACATATCTGAGGTGTTGCCAGAGCTTGGTGTTGATCGAATTCGTCAAACAACCTACATAGAATATGTTCAGGATTGTATTGGGAAAAAGATAAAAGTAATTCCGCAAGAAAAGAAGTTAATGGCTTTAGTCACAGAGAATGGACAAGCTACGGATACCATGAGATGGGTTTCAAAATTTAAAGGTTCGTTTGAATATAAAACGTTAATAGACCGGTATGTAAGAGAGCTTAGGGCAACGTTCTATCCAAAAGAGGACTTTGCAGTAGAAAAGTTTAGGCTAATGACTACAGGTAAAATTAAATCGTTATTTGCTAAAGAGTACCATTACTTGCCTTACTATCGCAGGTTAGATCGGATTAAGAAGGTACTTCAAGGTGATGTGAAACGTAAGAAAAAACAAATGCTTGCAAAGGTGCAGCACTACTATGAGCATGAAATTGACAAAGCTCTTGCGATCAAGGAGCCTCTCAGAAGACGTGAATCTGTTTCAAAGCTAATGGATGAAAAGGAATATCGATTAAAAGATATTCCTAAACAAGCAAGAAATGCAGTCAATCAATATATGAAACAATTCCCTAAACAAGCCTTGTTAGACTATTATCACGATATGTTTATTCATGATCGTTTTAAGAAGCTTGCGGATGGGATATTGTCAGAAAAGGAAATAATCGTTTTTTTAACTCACCAAGCAAAGCTTCAGCAAAAACGTGAATATGAAGTCGAGGACTTAGCATCTTTGCTCTATTTACAGCATCATCTATACGGGATCAATGAAGAGTTACGAGCAAGGAACGTTGTTATAGATGAAGCACAAGATTATAGTTATTTTCAGTTTGTTGCCCTAAAGGAGCTGCTCAAAACAGACATGTTTACTATAGTAGGTGATTTAGCACAGGGTATTCATGCTTATCGCGGGATGAATAATTGGAAAGTTTTAGTTGATAAAGTGTTCCCAAGAGCAAATTATTTAACCATGCAAAAAAGCTATCGGACAACGGTAGAGATTATGAATGTCGCTAATGAAATATTAGCTTTAATGGAGGAAGATATTCCAATCGTTGAGCCTGTAGTAAGACATGGTGAGAAGCCATCCTTTTATCAGGTATCCGATCTAAGCGAAATGATTGCAAAGCTTACAGAAAGAATTGTTGAGCAGAAGGAATCTGGTTTTAAAACATTTGCACTTATCACCAAAACGGAGAGAGAAGGCAGATTACTAGAATCAGCGTTTCTTAAATTAAGCAAGATAGATGTAACCCTTCTAATTGGTGCGGAGCAGATGACGAAAGATAAAGTAGTTATTACACCCTCATATATTGCAAAAGGTTTAGAATTCGATAGCGTGTTTGTTGTCAGTTTAGACGATGCATATTCTCTCACAGATGTAGACATTAAACTCCTTTATGTTGCGATGACAAGACCTTTGCATCGTTTAACATTGATTGCCAAGAATCGTGAAGACCTATTACTCGATTGGGTTGATTCACCGTTGTATACATTATTATAGATTTTTTGCAGCTAAAACATGAAATTAACCAGAAAAGAGGGTGATCTACCCTCTTCAGCTTGAGGAGAAAGGGTATATTTTCTCTACAAGCTTTTTAATTTTGGGGAAAGTTAACCCCTTTTTTAAGACTTTATTATCGGAAAATCAGAACGCTACACATCCTAACCAAGTTTGGCAAGGTATGTAGCGATCAATTCAAAATGTCGATTAGATTCTGTTATTCGGCTTTTCACACTGCAAATCACTTCAAATGTCGATTAGATTCTGTAATTCGACTTTTCACACCGCAAACCAGTTCAAAATGTCGATTAAATCCTGTAATTCGATTTTTCACTCCGCGAACCAGTTCAAAATGTCGATTAAATCCTGTAATTCGACTTTTCATACCGCAAATCACTTCAAAATGTCGATTATGAGAATTCAAACCTCAATCCTCATAATATTCCTATAGATTTATTAACATAAAAAAAGACTGTCGAGATCTTTCTCGACAGCCTGAAGAGGGTGATCTACCCTCTTTTTAACATATTTAATCTACCACAATATAAGCGATCATAGGTCCATTATGCTCTTTATCAGGGTGGGCTGTGCATATTAACCGATATGTACCCTCTTTAGAAAACTTCATCGTAACAACGGTTTCTTCCCCTTTTTTAACTGTACCTTTTACATTTGTTCCTTCGATAAAAAATGGATGTTCTTTACCATTTACTCCAAGAATCGTTAAAGTGATTTCTTTCCCCATAGGAACAACAATCGTCCCTGGATCCCAGCGGTACGCCTCGATTTCCTTCCCAGATTCTGTAGTTGTTGAAAACTCACCAGTTACCATGTGGAAGGTGTAAACTTCATGTTCATCAGTTGAAGGCTCAACATTTACTGGTACAACATTTGGTCTGAAAAATAATAGTCCGCAAATAATAAGTGTTAAACTGATAGCGGAAATAATGACCCATTTCCTTTTAATAAATATAAATCTCAAAATTCCCATCTCCCTTTCGTGTATGCTTGTCTCTTTATTCATATGATTAGATGGTACTAGACTTGTCAGTTTTAGAAAAAATAAAAAATCACCTAGTCAAGTTGATAGGTGATAAGTAATAAGCACTTATTAAAATGGTTTATCCTTTGTAGAATCCCAATAATAAACTTTGGGTAGACCAATATAGATCCACATGTCTTGAACAATAGAGGCACCAACAAAGAATACAAGCTGCCAATCGAGTTGTTTCATGCTACACCTCCTATTATCCTATATCTCACAATACGATCATCAAGTGTTGTCCCATGACTAATTTTGCAAACAAAATATTAAAAACAGAAAAAACGAAAGAGTTCGTGTATGTGAGTTGGTAAGAAGGATTTCTTAATAAATAATCAACATTTTTCAATTATTTTCCCCACTTTACAGTCAATCAATGGAGGAGTATAGTACTCTCATAGTTTCTCATTCTTATATCGCTTAATCTCATTTAATGAGAGCGGGGGAACCAACGTGACGTATTCTGTCACATGGGGTGAAACCTTAATGGTGGGGTTCTCTCATAAACCCAAACCCGGCAGCTAACTTCGTAAGCGTTAGGGAGAAAGAATAGAAACCTTGAGTTTCGTAAAATAGTACGACTACAAGGTTAATTTCCTTGTGGTCTTTTTTTTCGCCCAAAGCTATTTATAAAAAGGAGTTATGGTATGAACACAAAATGGGTAAGACTAAATCCCTCTCAGCTACTAATCTTTATTTTTGGCGTTTTTATTCTCCTTGGGACAGTCTTGTTGAAACTACCCTTTGCTACAAATGAACCTATATCTTGGCTTGATGCTCTTTTTACAGCAACGTCAGCAATGACTGTTACGGGGTTAGTTGTATTTGATACGGGAACTGTATATACCTTATTCGGAGAAATAGTCATCGTGTCACTTATTCAATTAGGCGGGCTTGGAATTATGTCTTTTGCTGTACTGATCTTTATCATGCTTGGCCGAAAAATTGGTATAAAAGAGAGAATCGTCGTTCAACATGCATTAAATCAAACCTCTCTAGGGGGCGTTGTTAATCTTGTAAAGCATTTATTCATTTTCTCTTTTACGATTGAACTAATTGCGATGTTATTTCTAGCCATACGGTGGATTCCAGAATATGGTGTGGGAACAGGATTATATTACAGCTTCTTTCACTCAATATCAGCATTTAACAATGCAGGGTTTGGATTGTGGCCAGATAACCTAATGGGGTATGTCGGTGACCCAGTTGTCAATATTATCATTTCTTTTTTATTTATCATAGGAGGAATCGGATTCACTGTATTAATGGATATTCATTCCAAGAAAAATTTCAGGAGATTATCCTTACATACAAAAATCATGTTGTGGGGATCACTCGTTATAAATACGGTGGCCATGTTCATCCTATTTATTATTGAATATACAAATCCAAATACACTTGGCGGTCTTACTTTTGTAGACAAACTCTTTGCAGCATATTTTCAGGCTGTAGCTCCTCGGACTGCGGGCTTTAATACAATTGATCTAGCGTCTTTGCATGAACCTAGTATTCTTCTAATCATTATTCTAATGTTTATTGGAGCGGGGAGTGCTTCTACTGGAGGCGGAATTAAGTTAACAACCTTTGTTATTATTGTTTGGAGTGTTATCACCTTTCTTAAAGGGAAAGAAGAAATCGTTATAGCAAGGAGATCCATTCAAGATAGATTTGTTTTAAAGTCTCTATCCATTACAGTCATTTCTCTTTTATTTGTTGTCCTTGGAATATTTATTTTAAGTGTAACGGAAAAGGCACCACTTCTTCATATCTTTTTTGAGGTTGTTTCAGCCTTCGGAACAGTAGGCCTTACATTGGGGCTTACTTATGTTTTAACACCAATAGGAAAAGTTGTAATCATTATCGTTATGTTTCTTGGAAAGCTAGGACCGTTAACCATGGTTTACTCTCTAGCAAAACCTGAAAAGGCTAAAATTAAATATCCAAGCGAAGATGTTTTAGCAGGATAAGAACAAAACGGCGTTAGATGAATAATATATAAGAACTTTTTGAAAAGGAGCATGTAAAATGCCATCTTTGGTAGGTTCTATAAATATTACTAGCGTTGGTGGTGGAACATTTACAGTCGGAGATGTATTTCGAATTTCACCAGACGATAGTGGGTTTACAACGAGTGGATCTGGTGGTTTTAATACAGGAGATTTTATGGTTGTGTCAAATAAAAAGAGTGTAACAAATACAAATGATGCTGACATTTCAGATCAAAAGACATTCCAAATCAATCCTTATATTTAAAAAGTTATCATGAAGAGTTGACAATTAGAAAAAAAAGCCATATATTTAATTAAAATATTATTATTTAAAAGGAGTATGTTTTATGAGTGGAGTCGTTCTTAACTAAACGTAATTTTATACGTTTGAATCAATTTTCCTTTGAAGACATCCAATATAGTGATGTTTATTTAAGTATAGGTAAAATGATTCATGTTAAGAACACAGCATACATGCATATTCTTTCATAGTTTTGATTGGGATAAAGCACTGTGCTATTTGGCACAGTTTTTTTGTTCAATAGGCTTTTTTGAGTGCCTATTTATTAAAATTATGTAAACCGCATTGAACTAGTGTTCAATGCGGTTTTTTTTATTCCGCTCTAACTGGCGCTAAGATCCCCACTTCAAAACTTTAGAAGATTCGAAGAAGTTTAAGTGGGGGATAAACGCCAGTAAGAACCCTGTATAGGAACACAGACTAAAGTCGCCACCTCCTGTGGCAACGTCTGTGTGACCCACAGTGTGGGCAGGGGCTAACAATTAGTGGATATGAGGAAAACCTCCACTGATTGAAGTTTCACTTTATATTAAGGAGGAAGAAAAGTGGATACAAAAACAATTCAAACGCTACAATTTGACGAAATTAAAAAGAGACTAGCTGAGTATGCGATGTCAGATATGGCAAAAGAACAAATCCAAAGTCTTTACCCGTCAACAAATAAAAACCAAATTACGAATTGGTTAGAAGAAGTGACTGAAGCAAAGGCGGTGTTAACCAATACCACAAGTATACCGATATCTTCTTTAACTGGGATAGGCAACGCTCTAAAAAATATAAACAAAGGTGTAGCATTAAGACCAGATCAATTGAAGGAGATATTTAATTTAATCGACTGTGCAGATAAATTAAGGAGATTTATGAAAGATAAAGAATATTTGGCTCCTAAAATTAGTACATTTATTTACTCCTTGCATGATTTATCCGTGCTTGGGGAGGAAATCAGTAGGTGTATTAGAAATGGTCAGGTTGATGATTATGCCAGTAAGGAATTATTAAAGATTCGAAAGCAGATTAGTATCCTTCAGACCCGATTAAAGGAAAAGGTAGACCATGTAGTAAAGTCATCAAAATATAATAAATATTTGCAAGAAAATGTGGTCAGTTTACGCAATGGTCGATATGCAATACCGATTAAAAAGGAGTATCGCAAACAAATTAATGGAGTTGTTCTAGATACATCAGCCTCAGGATCCACGGTGTACATGGAACCGGAAGAATTAGGGTCCATACAGGATGAAATCAATTATGTAAAGTATGACGAAGAAGCAGAGGAACAAAACATATTACTTTATTTAACAGGTCTTGTCGAAAAGTATGAACACGAATTAAAAATAGCAGTTGATACACTTGTATACTACGATCTAGTCTTTGCTAAAGGGAAATACAGCTTAGCGATTGAAGGTCAGTCAGTAAGAATAAACGAACACCATACGATCAAGCTCAAAAATGCAAAACACCCTCTATTAGGAAAGGAGGCTATTCCTTTAACTATCATTATCGGAGAAGAATTTGATGCACTTCTAATAACTGGCCCGAATACTGGGGGGAAAACCGTTACGATGAAAACGGTTGGATTACTTACGATAATGGCGATGTCTGGTTTGCATGTTCCAGTAGAAACCGGAAGCGAATTAGCGATCTTTCAAGAAGTGCTTGTTGATATTGGAGATGGACAAAGCATAGAGGAATCATTAAGTACATTTTCATCGCGTATAAAAAATGTCATCGATATCCTTAGTAAGGCTACACCACAAACGTTAGTATTACTTGATGAATTAGGTTCTGGAACTGATCCGGCAGAGGGGATGGGATTAGCAACATCCATACTTGAAGAACTATACAAAAAAGGGGCAACGATTTTGGCAACGACTCATTATAGTGAAATCAAAGAATATGCGATGACAACGGAAGGCTTTCAAAATGCATCAATGGAATTTGACATAGAGACATTAAGGCCAACCTATCGCCTTATTATAGGCGAAAGCGGTACCAGTCAAGCCTTCTCAATAGCACTGAAATTAGGGATGCACCCAAAGATTATAGAGAGGGCACATGCCATAACGTATAAAGAAGAGAAAAATTATGATGAAGAAACTACTTATAGTATTCATCAATTAAATAAACAGCTAGGCTTTAATAACAAACACATACGAAAACAGAAGCATCTTATGAAAGAAAAGAGACTAACTCAGCACACCGAATCCAAATTTAACGTGGGGGATAATGTGAAGATACCTTTCATGAATGAGTATGGAATTGTATACAAGCCAGAAGACAAAGATGGAAATGTAATAGTCGTCATTAAGGGAGTAAAAAAGATAATCAATCAAAAACGACTTGAACTCTATATAAAGGCGGAAGAACTGTACCCTGAAGAATATGAGATGGATATAGTATTTGAATCTAAAGACAATAGAAAAAAAGACAAATTGTTAAACAAAGGCCATGTTGAAGGACTTACTATTGAAAGGGAAAAATAACGAGTAAAAAAGAGGACGAAAAGTTGCTGAAAGAGTTGTCATAGTTGCTGAAAAAATTACAATAGTTGTTAATAAAATCTTGATGATAAATTACCAAAGTCTAAAAAAATATAAGATAACAGCCAAGTTGACTTTACAAAACTAGTAGAGAAGCTTAGGAGGAAAATTTTACAAGAACCCCCCAAAAAATGAATATGAAATTGTACAATTTTTAGGAAATACCGTATATTTTTTAGCTTGAGTGAAAGAGGCGAGACTCCTTCAAAGAACGGCTGACGGGAAACCCATGCAGGTGAATTAAGTTGAAGAGGAAGTTTAATCTTTGCTTATGGCTGCTACAGCCCTTTCGCACATTAAACTAGAGATGCCAGCACATCCAAAACTAGTCCGGAATGGGAGTCCCTTTCTCGCAATAAGAAATAGGATAGCAGAAGCGATAACCGTTCTTCTTGTTTATTTGGAATACAATTGTTCACATTGAGAAACGTTATAGGTATAAATAGAAGGTTCTATTATGAAATGGAATTAACTTTAGAAAAGAGGGATGATTATGGATTGGAGTCTTCTCTGGAAAGCAGTTGTAATCGTAATAGGGGGGACGTTAATACTCAGATTTGCAGGAAGAAAATCAATATCACAAATGACACTTGCACAGGTTGTCATTATGGTTGGTATTGGATCATTGCTAGTTCAACCAATTGTTGGTCGGAATGTATGGGCAACTTTAGTGGTTGGTATCGCTTTAGTAGCAACATTAGTCGTAATAGAATATGGTCAAGTCAAATTTGATTTTTTTGAATCATTTGTCTCTGGAAAATCAAAGCTTCTAATTGATAATGGGGTAATCCAAGAAAAAAATATGCTTAAACTAAGAATGACAGTCGATCAATTAGAAATTCAGCTTCGTCAAAACAATGTAACGAATATTAGTGATGTTCAATATGCCACACTTGAGCCTAGTGGAAAATTAGGTTTCATATTGAAACAAAACAAACAAAATGCGACCAAAGAAGATATTCAGTATATACTAGACCAAATTCAACAGCTAAGACAAGAAATTGAACTAAAGCTTCCACAAACAAAAGTAGTATTTAAAGCGAATCCAAAACAAAACCAAAGCACGAATCCTAATCCTCCAAATACGCAAACCAATCCGAACCAACCAATTCAAAATAGTTTGTTTGAAGAAGTTCGAGATAAGGGTCATCATGAGGAGCCTCCTCAATACTTACAGTAACCAAGAGCTGACGTGTTCTTGGTTATGATTTACAGAATGTTGGTCAACCAGGCGAGCTACAACACGTTGTGATTTTAGTTCTCGCATCTTAGCGCAGGGCGGTTCTATAGCGTTTTGTTATTGACATTATTTTGAAAGTAGGATATAGTAAGTAGTATAGTTTATAAATTCTACCTTATTAGTCATTCACATATTATAAAAAGTGATCATCTTATTTGGTACTTTTTATAATATGTGAATTTTTTTTGTTAAAAAATAGCATATTATATTTAAAGTGGAGGTTTTCAACATGAAAACAGGTACAGTTAAATGGTTTAATGCAGAAAAAGGATTCGGATTTATCGAAGTTCAAGGAGAAGCAGACGTATTTGTACATTTCTCTGCGATCACTGGAGAAGGCTTTAAATCTCTTGACGAAGGTCAACAAGTTGAATTTGAAGTAACTGAAGGAAATAGAGGACCACAAGCAGCAAACGTTGTAAAACTATAATAAAAGGTGAGGATGAAAGCTAACAAGAATGCTGGGTTAGCTTTCAAATTCTATCCTATATAGGGGGCAAAAAGTATGGTGTTTGGTAAAAAAAATGTTGAAGAAATTAAAATGGCAGATACAAAAATCTGGGTGTGTACATCAGATTCATGTAATTGTTGGGTTCGTGATAACTTCAAGAGTAAAGACGCAACTAAATGCCCGATGTGCAATAGTGAAATGGAAATGACATCGAAAGAGCTTCAAATCATTCATAACCACTCAGTCGCTGAATAATATTTAGCTCTTCTCATTTTGATCCGCAGAATTCTTTTTATTTCTTTATTCCTAAAATTCTTTCATACTACTGTTAATTATGTTTGTAAAATTTGTCTGTTTTTTTCTAATTCTCACTGGCGTGGCCTAGGAGTCACAAGGATGGAGGAGAGGTAGGGCTTTCATTGTTTTAGAATTACATGTAACAACTTATGAGATGATCATTGTTATAATTAAATGACAACGAAACCTTTGCTTTAATAAAGCACCTTTCATTAAGAAAGGTGCTTTTCCAATTGAGAAATTTATTCAGCTTTGATGGCTTAAATCCAGATATATTTTAAAAACTTTGTTCTAACTCATCAATTAATGAGCCAACAAATGTAACAGCTTTTCTAATCGCGTCGGGTTCTGACATATCAAGACCTGCGTGTTTAATTAAATCAAGTGGTGTCATTGTTCCACCAGATTTAAGGACTTCTAACCAGCGATCAACGGCTGGTTGACCTTCTTCTTTGATTAATTGCGCAACAGCTGTTGAGACGGTTAGTCCTGCTGAATAGGTATATGGATATAGACCCATATAGTAATGAGGCTGTCGCATCCACGTTAAAGATGCTCCTTCATCAATATCCACCGTATCACCCCAGAACGTTTTTAATACATCTGCTTTTTGTTCACATAATGTAGTTGCTGTAATTGGTTTACCGTTCTCAGCTAGGTCATACACTCTGCGCTGAAGCTCACCTTCTAATAAATGAGTAACAAAATTATGATAGTACGTACCTAAGAATTGTAGCACGACCCAACGCCTCATGCGTTTATCTGTTGTGTTAGACAAAATATGTTGGCCAAGTAACAATTCGTTCATGGTTGATGGAGCTTCTACGAAATAAGTGGATGGTCTTGTATTCAAAAGGCTTTGATGCTTATTGGCTAGATAGAAATGGCCAGCATGACCTAGTTCATGAGCAAGAATGAAGGCACCTCTCATTGTGTCTGTCCACGTAATTAAAATAAATGGATGTGATCCATAAGGTGAGGCACAAAAAGCACCAGTAGCTTTACCGATATTGTCAGGCAAATCTACCCACCGTTCGGTTAATCCTTTCTTCATAATATCGACATACTCTGGTCCCATTACTTGAAGAGAATCAATAATAAGCTTTGAAGCTTCTTCATATGTGGTCTTTGGATTAAAGTCCGGATCAAGTGGTGCTTTTAAATCACAAAATTTTAACGTATCAAGACCTAAAACTTTCTTCTTTAATCTTGCAAAACGTTGCATATGGGGAGAAAGCTCTTGTAAAATCACATCTAGTTGATTATGATACATCTCTTCTGTGACTTGCTGTGGTTGTAGCAGCATTTGAGTAACTGAATCGTATTGACGAAGTCTAGAAAGTGTTACTTGCTTTTTGATTTCGGTGGCATACGTAGCGGCAAACGTATTTTTATAGTTCCGTAAAGTAGCCACAAATGAATCATAGGCTTTCCGTCTTACTTCTGTCTTCGGAGATAGCTCATATCGATCTTCAAATAAGGCAAATGATAACGGCAATTCATGACCATTTGCATCTTGGATTGCGTCAAATTGCATATCCGAAGATTTACTTCTAGAATAGATAGTGTATGGAGCACCATGAACTTCACCTAATGCAGCTAAAGCCTCTTCTGTTTCTGGATGAAGCTGATGTGGCTTTGTAATAAGGATATCATGTATTACTTTTTTATATGTATGAAGTTCCTTTTTTTCATTGAAATATTGTTCAACGGTTCCATCAGGAAGATCCAGTATTTCAGAATTAATAAATGATAATGAAGCGCCAACTTTTGAGAGTAATGAGCCTACACGAGATGTATCAGCTTGGTTAGTTGGATCAGTTCCATCACCAGAAATTCGTAAATTAGCATACGTTGACAGTCGAATCAGCTTCTCCTGAAGGTCTTCTTGAGCGACTAAGCAATCGAACAGATTTTCAGGACTGTTTTTAAGGCGTCCTTTGTATTTAGTTACAGTAGGTATTTCTAGCAAGATCGATTCTAATGCCTCTTCAAAAGCTGAATAGGTAGGAAAGAGGTCCTCCAATTTCCATGTTAAATCTACATTTACTTCCGAACGATGGGGTCTTTTAACAACAGTGTTTTCCATTTTGACGCACTCTCCTTAAATAAAAAATAGATAGATGATTTATTTCGTGAGTCTAAATAAATTATAACTGAAACATCTACACTTGACTATAATTATTATAATTTTTTGAAAATAAGCAGGCCGCCTATTTAATAGGCGTCCCCTTACTCAATCGAACATCCTTAAAAGATAGCGTATTCGCTATTAATCGATCATAGGTTAACAAATGGTTCTGAACAGTATCTTCATTTATAGTAAGTAGACCTAAATTGTTGGTTGTGTGAATAATAGATCCGTTTAGGAGTGGGATATAATTAATAGTTTCCTTCCAGGAATGGGGTGCCTCATGATTACCTCGACTGTAGAAAATTGAATGATTATCAGGTGAAAATCGATAGATAGCTTTATTCTTTCTTTTTAAAGAATTAATCGATATGGAAAGCTTTAGAAGATAACCCCATATGCCTGTGAAACTCATATTTTTTAGAGGACTACTTGTGAATTGAACAACTTTTAACTTCTCACCATTTTCTAATTGAACAGATGCCTTTACTGCATGAGCATTGTGGACATCACCAGAAAGTATGAAACAATAGGATGGATTCAAGTTAAATAGTGAATATAAAAAATGAGAGAACCCTTTCCCATTAAGCTTCCATGCTTCCATATCAAAGGTTTGGTGAACCTGTAAACCAAGAGCTCTAAGAGGAAATACATAAGAGTTTAGAAATGATTCTAATAATCCAATACCATATAACGGGGTTGGAGAGGCTATTACAAGTGGTGTTTGTTGTTCCCAGTTGCTATCAATAAGAGATTGGGTCAAAGCTTCCCATTCAGCTGGACATATTAGCTGTGGTGGATAAGACTTTTCTTCAAATAATTTTCCTAGCTTAATAGGTTTTGCCTCGAAATCATAGCCTCTACGTGTTCTCGTATCTAGAAATAGTGTCTTAGGTTCAGTCGGAGCGACAAAGTGCCACTGTTTGAAATCCCATAGACAATTAAGCCAATCAGAGTATGCTGTTGATTTTATTGAAAATGTTTTCAAATATCTTTTTAACTTGTATTTAAATGACGATTGAAAGGTCTTTGGGGAATTTCCCCATCCTTGAAACAACCAATAGGCTGTTAATCCATTTGCAACTACATGCCTCCCAAGTGGTGATTCCCAAACGCTCTGCTTCCAGTTATATGAAATGTTCCAATCATCAGTAATATCATGATCATCGAATATCATGTAAGTAGAAACGTTTGCTAACAACCTACGAATCCTTGGTAGAGTATAAAGAGATTCCTGAATAGCTCGCCATTGTCTCTCATACCGGTCTCTAGCTTGAGCTTTCTCTTGCTTGTGTTTAGAAACGAAGGGCTCTTCATTTGGAAAAACAAAATGAATATTATTTGTTCGGACATGTTCATCAAATGAATAAAATAAACGGTGATCTTGTAACCATTTCCATAACTCTGGACTAAAAGATAATAAATACAAGGCTGAAAACTCACTAAATTTTATAAGATGGTTATAGGCTTCTCCTGAAGTAAATCTACATAGTTCATTCATGATAAATTGTCTTCCATGGATTTGGTTCATTGATTTTTGTAAGGATCCAGCTTCTAACCGTATATCTAAGACCGAAAGATTCTCGTCTAGTGGGATTAGTGCATTCGCTACTTCCGAAATGATTGGGAACATAGGATCAGAAATATCATCAGCGTAAATTTGATCTCCTAATAAAAATAACGAGTGAGGTCTTTTGTTCAAATTATCAAATTCTTCTTCTAATACAATATCCCCACTAACTAATGCATCATCTCCTTCGCCGTGTTGCTTTCGGCAAGACCCATAAAGGATATTTGACTTCTGGCCTTTGGAAATAATGAAGGTTGGGTATTTTAAATTACCATAAACAATGGAAAATGGATTAGACTGCTCAAGTAGTCCAAAGCTATATAAATCTAACGTTGAAGCTTCATTCTGAAAGGTTAAATTATACCCGAGCAAACAATTTGTAGGAAAGGTACCAATTGTTGGAATTATTTCTAGTAAATAGATATATAGTCTATTTCCGCAACGGATAGTCTCTGAAGTACACTGAATATCTATTGAATAATAGTTACATATATTATGACTTTTTCTTATAGAATATAATTCAGCCCCAAGTCGGAACGGTTTGCTAGTAGCAATCCATATACAGACGGAAGTCTCATCTACTCTTCTTACGATGGGTCCAGACAAGATTGTAGGGAGATTCATTGTAACGCCTCCGCATAAAAGAGATTTTCTATAGTCTATTTTAGGGATGGGCAGTTAATTTTCACCAGTTTAGCGCAACGTTCAAGTATACAAAAATTCAACATGAATATTGGCGGTAATTTCTTGTTGACCAGGCATTATAGGTGTTGTTTCTGCAAGCGATACTGCATATGGGGTGGGTCTTATTACTTCTTGATAGTTTTCAGTGATAGAGATAGGAGTGGGGTGTATGTTAACGCCCATTACTCTTGACAAATCGAATGCCTTTTGTTTAGCCTGAAGAAACGCTTTTTGCAGTGCTCTATTATAAATAGCGTCTCTATTTAGAACTTCAAATCGTAAATCAGATACTGAATTGACTCCATTTTGAACAGCTGTATCTATAATGATACCCACATTTTTTAAGTCACTAATTTTTACTTGTAATAAGTGTGTCACTTTATATCCAAGAAGTAGAGGTTGATTCTCATTGTATTCATAAATGGGATCAACCCGATATTGTGTAGTTTGAATATCATTCTTTTCAACTCCAAGTTGTAATAATGATTGTATAACCCGACTTGTGCTAAGGGAATTTTCCTGTTGTATAGTGCTTAATGATTTACCATCTGTGACGACACCTAATGTTATAACCCCTTGAGTAGGAACAACTGTTTGAATACCTGTACCCATTACTTTTATTTTGGGAGCTTTGTAATCCATTTACATCCAACCCTTCAAGGAAAAGATACCTATACATATGCAGAGTTTCTTGTTTGAATCCACAAGAAATGAAAAAAATGAAGATTTTACCATTTTTTGATAGAAAATTTACAAGAACCCACTATCCCATCCTTTAGATTCCCAATTTATTCAGTCAGTGTCGAAATGGCTATTGAAGCAGGTAGTAGATTCAGAAGGTAATAAGCAAGTAGAAATTACAGTGTAGAGGATTGAAACGAAGATGACTATGACTGTTATCGTATCAAAGAATGTTTCCCGACTATTATTCTTACATTTGGAAGTTTTATTATTTTTGGAATCATCACAACATTCTTAACCTATCCAATGTTTCAAGGCTTTATATTTCCGGGTACGAATTGGTTATTCTTAGTCTTTTGGATAGCACCTATCATTACCATTTTTACGATTCTAGTAGAGGTTCTAGTTTCAGCCCGTGCCAAAAGCTTTCAAGAAGCTCAGCAAATCGGTGGTCTCGTTATTTTACCGATTATTGCATTGTTTGTTGGTCAAGCTACAGGTTTTCTAATTCTAAACCCTCTTATTTTACTTATCATAGGGATTGTCTTATTAGTGCTAAGTGGACTCTTGCTGAAATTAATTACGAAATTCAACAGCCGCAACGTTCTGTTTGAAAGGCAAATATAAAGCATAGTGAAGAAGAGGATTGCCCAAACTTGGTCAATCCTCTTATTTACATAAGTGGTGGTTGATCATCAAATAAATCTTGATACGCAGCTTCTGCTGCAGCTTCTGTCGCAAAGAAAGCATCATCATCTTCAATTACATGGAACGTCTCATGAAGAAACAGAGCTAAAGCATTTGGATCATGTGGATGTTGTACAATTTCAGCCTGCTTTACATTTGAAACAGATGGAGTATGTGGATTGTTGTAGATAACATATACGTTATTACCTGCCTTTAAGTCTTTAGGGTCGATAGTGTCCATAATTAACCTCCATACATGAAATAATACTATTTTTTGTTATTTAGTGTTATCTTATGTCACAATTTGTTATAAAAAATTTTTCCGTTTGGAAAGACCCATTAAGTTTTTGCCATATTGCGATTAAGCCAATAATTGAAGTAAAATAAGAGAGTTTAGAAGTAAAGAGTAGGAAGGGCTGAACAAGTTGAGAAGTATAAGAAAAGGTGATGTTGAACTATTAGCACCTGTTGGAAATTGGGAATGCCTTAGAGCGGCTGTTGCAAATGGCGCTGACGCTGTATTCTTCGGCGTTGAGAAATTTAATGCCAGAGTCCGTGCCAAAAACTTTATGATGGATGAACTGCCCGCCGTTATGAAATATTTGCATAAATACAATGTGCGTGGATATGTCACGTTTAATATATTGGTATTTGAGAATGAACTAGAGGATGCTAAGATGCTTGTTGAAGCATGTATGAATGCAGGTGTAGATGCATTAATTGTTCAGGATCTAGGTTTAGTGAATTTGATAAGGAAGCTTTCACCCGATTTTCCAATTCACGGTTCTACACAAATGACTGTTACATCACCTGAGGCTGTTCAGTTTATTGAACCTTATGATATTGAAGTAGTTGTTCTAGGAAGGGAAAATAATCTCAATCAAATCAAGACGATTGCAGAAAAGACGACAACGCCGCTGGAAGTATTTGTTCATGGTGCGCTTTGTGTTTCCTATTCAGGTCAGTGTCTCACTTCTGAGATGTGGGGAGGGAGATCGGCCAATCGAGGAGAATGTGCTCAAGCATGCAGGCTTCCTTATGATTTAATGGTAGATGGTGAGAGAAAAGAGATGGGAAATATTGCTTATCTTCTATCTCCAAAAGACTTAGCGGCAATTGAGCTAGTTCCAGAACTCATCGAAGCGGGTGTTTTCTCATTTAAGATTGAAGGTCGTTTAAAGTCTCCTGAGTATGTCGCGAATGTTGTAAGTAAATATAGAAAAGCAATTGACGAATATATGGCAGGAAGAGAATACAGCCCAACCAAAGAAGATATTCGAGAATTACAACAAAGCTTTAGCCGTGGATTCACTTATGGATTCTTGAAAGGAACAAACAATAAAGAGCTGTTAGATGGTACGTTTCCTAAAAGCAGGGGGGTGTACTTAGGGTCTGTAAAAGAGGTTTTAAGGGATGCGGTTGTATGTGAGCTTGAAGCTCCCTTAAAACGAGGAGATGGAATCGTATTTGATGCTGGTCGTCCGGAAGAAAAAGAAGAGGGCGGGAGAGTATATGATCTTCGAAAAAAAGGTAGTAAGGTTGAAGGTGAAGTAAAAATAGGTGTGATAGAGATTGTACCAGGAAGGCATGATGTGAATTTAACAAAAGTAAGAGTAGGCGATCGAATTTGGAAAACAAGTGATCAAGAGCTTGAAAGACGTTTACAAAAAACTTTCGACGGTGAACAAGCTTATAGGTTGTCCCCTGTTCAAGTGAAAGCAACGGGCAAAATAGGATCAAAGCTTGTATCCATTTGGACAGATTCTATGACTGGGAATTCTGTAACAATTGATTCATTAACCGAGCTAGAACATGCAATAAAGAGGCCGTTAACAATTGATTACTTACAGGAACAATGGGGAAGAATGGGTGGAAGTATATTCGAGCTAACTTCTATTGAAGCTTATTTTGGCGGAGATGTTATTCTACCTGTTAAAGAGCTTAATCGAATGAGAAGGGTAGCAGTCGATCGCTTAGTTGAAATGCGAGAAACACCTAAAAAGTACACAAAAAATCAGATTTTATTACCACAGCCGATATATAAAAAGAAAAATAATGATCACCCTCAATTAATTGCACTTTGTCGTTCACTTGAGCAAATACGAGCCGCTTGTTTGACTGATGTGGAATATATATATGCTGATTTTGAATTTACTACCGATTATCCAAAAGCAGTTGATATGGCAAGATCATTTGGAAAACCTATTGCACTCGCAACTCCACGTATTCATATGCCTGGCGAAAATGGGATATTGAAAGGTATGCTACGCGCAATGCCTGATGCAATTTTAGTGAGGAGCTTAGGGGCAGTGCAGTATTTCACAGAACAAAAAAACATCGGGATTTCATTGATCGGGGACTTTTCATTAAATATTGCGAATTCACTAGCCGTTGATCTGTTTTTGGATAGAGGATTAGAGAGAGTAACGCCGTCTTATGATTTAAATATTCAACAAATGATGGATTTATTAGAGCAAGCCCCAACAGAAAAAATTGAACTTGTGATTCATCAACACTTACCTATGTTCCATACCGAGCACTGTGTATATTGTACCTTCCTTAGTGAGGGTACTGATTTCACAAACTGTGGTCGTCCATGTGAAAAACATCGTGTATCTCTTCAAGACCGCATTGGGATGTCGCATCCTGTTCGAGTTGATATAGGGTGTCGAAATACGGTGTACAACGCTATCGAACAGTCAGGAGCGGAATATATAACTCACTTCTTAGAACAAGGTGTGAAAACGTTTCGTGTAGAATTTTTAGAAGAAAATGGTGAGAAGGTAAAAGAAGTTCTATCACTTTACCGAGAAGCTTTGCAAGGTAATCGAAGCGGTACTAGTGTATGGCGATCTTTGAAAGCAACAAATCAACTTGGAGTTACAAGAGGCCAATTAATAAAGTGAAACTTCAATCAGTGGGCGTTTTCCTCATCCCCCACTGATTGTTAGTTGAACCATCGGGTTCCAACTGGCGCTTATCCCCACTTAAACTTCTCGATTCATCTAAAGTTTTGAAGTGGGGGGCTTAGCGCCAGTTGGAACGGGATAAAAAAATAGAAGAGGAGAGGAATCCCTCTCCTCTTTATTTTTCAAGGGATTCATTCGCCAGATGGGCGTAACGAGAGTAAAGGAGAGATATGATGCAAATAAAAAAAGTTGGAACACATAATGGCACTTTCCATGCTGATGATGTAGTGGCCTATATTATATTAGAGGAACTATTTGGACCATTACAATTAGTAAGATCAAGGAATGAAGAAGAATTATTAACCTGTGACCTTGTTTTTGATGTTGGTGGTGGAAAATATGACCACCATACAAATAACAAAGAATATCGTGAAAATGGTATGCCATATGCAGCAGCGGGACTCATATGGAGAGACTTTGGGAAAGAGTTATTAATCCGTAAAGGTGTCCCTCCTCATGCTGTCGATAATCTCTTTTTTTATTTAGATGAACAATACATGCAAGGACTTGATGCCGTTGACAATGGTGTTCGATTCAACCGTGAGGTGTTAGTACCCGAGCTCCCATCAGACATCCATCGTTTTAATCCTAGATGGGATAAAGAGGAGGATGAAAATGAACAGTTTTTTAAAGCAGTTACCTTTGCTAGAACGTCCTTCCTTAACCTAATCGAAGAACAAAAATCTGTAATAGCAGCTGAACAATTGATAAAAGAAGCCTATCTAAATAGACAACAAAAAGAAATATTGTTTTTAAAAACACATTGCCCATGGCTACAGGCACTATTAAAGATTGACACAACTAAAGAGGTACAATTCGTGATCTATCAAGATATCCGAAAAGGTTACTTAATACAAGTAGTACCTTTACATCAAAATACATTTGAAGCAAGAAAAGATCTCCCTAAAGAATGGGCAGGTTTACGTGCAGAAGAATTAAATGAATTGATCGGTATAAAGGATGCCATATTCGCTCATCCTGCTAGATTTATTGCTGGTGCAAAGACGAAAGAGAGTATTTTGAAAATGGCACAACTAGCCATAAATGCTCAAAAAGATTAGAAGAGGAGGAGGTTACCGATATCTTTTAGTAGGAGAAAATAGTTAATATTAGCATTAAATTTTCAGCTATACTTACCATAATTAATGAGGGATTAACATGTTGAAATAAGTAAAGATTAACGTAGATCAGAAAGAGATTCTGTTATAACTATTTGAATATTATGTATACGATTTTAGTCCATATTTAGATATAGATGTTAACAAAGATGGACGCTTTGGTTTTAAGGATATTGATAACTATTTTTCGAATCCTCAATATTATCCATATTTTATTTATTTTGATAAAAATGGATTGGATTTTCAATTGTGGAGAAGGCTATTAACAAAGTGTATGATTTCCGTATTGACCAGTTTTTCATTTTACAAAAATATAAAGGTAAAGGTCTTGGTAAGAAAGCGGCACTTATGACGTTTGACTTATACAGTGGCAAATGGCAATTCAACCAGATTGAGAATAATTACCCAGCTCAAGCATTTTGGCGCAGCACTATTAAGGAATATACAAAGAATACATAAAAGATTTCTACAATGAGAAGAGGAACTCCATTCAATGTTTTACGAATTGAATAATTATTAGTAGAAAAAAGATTTAGAGGATGCTTTCATTCATCGTTAAAAGGAAAAGAGGAGATTAATATATGTATACACCAACTGAACTTGCTCAGATGCAACTTGATGCCTATAACAATGGGGATATTAAGAATTTTATGGCTGTTTATCATGAAGATGTCCTTGTAAGAGAGTTTCCTACTCAAAAGATTATGTATAAGGGAATTAAGGAAATGGAAGATAGATACGCAGAGCTATTTAGAACAAATCCGAATCAGCATGCAAAATTATTATCACGTGTTGTAAAGGGAAATATCGTGATTGATCATGAGCATGTAACTGGCAGAACGAACGGTGTGGAGGTAGAAGCCGTAGCGATGTATGAAGTGTCAGAAACTCATATTATCAATGTTTGGTTTATCAAATAATACATATTTTTATTGAAAAATGTAAATTATTAGAAATTTTAGAGTATATCGAATATGTGAAAATGTGTTTACATTATTCCTTTTTGGTAATAAAATAACAATTGCTGTTACAAACTGTTACAAAACAAATATAAAGTATTAGGGATGGGATCAATTATGAAAAAATTATTAGTTGCAGGTATTTTATCAAGCTCATTGTTTTTAGCTGCTTGTGCTGCTGAAGATAATACGGCAGATCAACCGGATGCTGCAAAAGAAGCTGATGTGAAAGAAGAAACTCCAGTTGTTGATACAAAGGCATCACTTGTAAACTTTCACTTAACAATCATTGATAACTTTAAGGATGAGTATCAAACTTATTTAGCGTATAATGCTGCTGTTGCAGCTTATGACGCAGCTGTAGCCTCTCAAACAGATGCTGAAGTTGCTGAAGAGGATAAGCCAACGGCAGAAGATTTAGCTGAATTACAAACAGCTATTGATGAAGCAAAAGCTGCTGCTCAAGGAATTGCTGCTGCTTCTGCAGAAGAAATTCGTACTTATGCAGTACCTTCTGAATTAGAAGCTTACGAGGCTGACATAACTGCAGCTCTTGATGAATTAGCTAAATTTTATGAAGCGCTAGAAGCTAATATTGATGATGCTGAAACTGCAAATGCTCATTTTACAGCTTTCGAAGAAAAAATGGGTGCTATCTTTGTAGGAGAAGATCTTCCTGCTCCTAGTTATGCAAATGCAATGAAATAATAGAATTATAAAAGTAAGCGAGATATATCGCTTACTTTTTTCTATTTCGAAATGAAATATACAAGTCTAATCAATGGATTCTTGAAAGCTTTAAGCGTGTATCAGGGTGCTATAGCGGACTTTCATTTGCTCAAGTTTCAAACAAGGGACCTGCAGCATAGGGTCCCTTACATTCGTAAAAGTTTTTATCTTAAACCTTCTCACTATTCGTTTTTTTATCTTCTTTTGTACTTTTCAACAGTGTTGGCTTAGTTAAATAACTAAATAGATAACCGCTCGTTAACTTCATGCTATCTTCAATTTTGTCAGCAAAGTGAGAGAATCTTTCATAAATCACACTTTTTAAATGGTCCACTTGTCTTACAATTTTTTGTGTAATCGCTTCTTGTTGCTCTAGTCGTTCTAATAAGGTTTGATGGAAGACTTCTTGCATATCTAATTTTTCGTTTAGTTTTTCGTATATTTCTTGCTGATTGATCAATTCCTCTTTCATATCACACATGACTTGATTGTGCTCTTCCAATCTTTTTACTAGTTTTTGACTGTACGACTCTTGTGAGGCTAAATGGTCCATGATTGCTTTGTTAATAATACTGTCATTTTCTATCTTTTTCCTCAATTCTTCATTTTGTCTTTCTAATAAGATGACCTTATCTAGAATGGAAGCACTCTTTTTTTCATGATTCTCAATCTTTTCATTTACACCATTTGCTTTAGATTCTTGTCTTTCTAAGTGTGAAACTACCTGTTGGTAATAATGATGTTGTTCTTGCTTCGTATTTAATAGGCTTTGGGTGAATGTATTTATTGAATGATGAAGTTGATCATTAACACGATTTTGGTTCTCAATAAATTGAGAAATCGGATTCGTTCGAAAAAAATGTTGATTTACGTTTGAGTTTACAATATTACTTGTATAGACTTTGGGAAGAGAATTCGTTTCATTACTCACCTAGTTCACTCCTTTACTCAAAAAAGCGGGTTTGTTTTTTAGAAATAAGCAACTTTGGTTAACTATTTCAAAACAATATTGGCCACTCGAAACCCACCTCTAATAGACATCTTATGATGTAACAATTAGAAAAGGAACTAAGAAATTAGTCTAGGGTTATGTGAGACTTTTGTATAGAAAGGGTTGTTTTTGTCTGTTTTTGACAACCTTCGTCGAATCGATTTCTTTTTATGAGTAAACTTGTCATAATAGAAAAGCGTATTGATGAAGGGGACGGTTACAATGGAACTTGACAAGTTGTTGGAAGAAATTGAAAGACAACGATATGAGATGACGAAGCACGGTATGAGTAAAGGACTTGATGATAAAGAGACCGTGAAAATTAGTCAAGAGTTGGATAAATTATTGAACCAACTCTATTTATTAACCATAAAAAGGACTAAAATTGGATGAAATAAATACAAATAAACCCCAAATAAATATATCTCTCATGACACTGTGAAGTAGCTACTATTGCTACTTCTTTTGTTTTTTCACTATATAATTGGACAAACTATCTAAAGGTCTATATCAAGGAGGTAAGTAACATGTATCATTTATTAACTCATAATGACTTGGATGGAGTAGGCTGTGGAATATTAGCCAAACTAGCATTTAATGATCGGGTAAATATTAAATACAATTCTGTCGCTTCCTTAAATCCCCAAGTGGAAAGAGCGTTAGAAAAAATAAAAAAAGAGGACGTACTATTTATCACTGATTTATCTGTAAACGAACACAATGAAAAGAATCTTGAAAAACACTATCTTGAAGGAGGAAAAGTACAGTTAATTGATCACCACCGAACGGCGGAACACTTGAATCAATATAAGTGGGCAATCGTTCAAGTGGAAGAGGAGGATGGAAAACTTTCATCTGCTACATCATTATTATATAGATATTTACTCGATAACAGATATTTGGAATCATCACAGGCTCTTGATCAGTTCGTTGAGCTAATACGTCAATATGATACCTGGGAGTGGGATCAAAATAATAACTTGAAAGCGAAACGACTAAATGATTTATTTTTTTTAATGTCCATTGAAGAATTCGAGGAAAAAATGCTACATAAGGTAACTAAAAATGATGACTTTACTTATGATGAATTTGAAGAGCGAATCTTAGATATGGAAGAAGAGAAGATAGATCGCTATTTAAAAAGGAAGAAACGAGAAATTGTTCAGACCTTTATCGGTGAACATTGTGTCGGAGTAGTGCATGCGGAATCGTATCATTCTGAACTAGGTAATGAGTTAGGTCAAGAATTTGAATACCTCGATTACATTGCTATTTTAAATGTTGGTGGAAGAAGAATTAGCTTAAGAACCATCCATGACCATATAGATGTATCTGAAATAGCTGCGGAATTTGGAGGTGGAGGGCATGCAAAAGCATCTGGTTGTTCTCTAACAGAAAATGCATATAAATTATTTGTTGAACAACCCTTCCACATAGAGTCCATAAGGTTTGATGCATTTAGGAATTTATATAATATAAAGGCATCAGGAGAAGGTACTCTATATGAGAATCGGAATGAAGAAACCTTTTTTATTTATTTGTTAAATGAAACAACATGGGGAATTGTTTATAATCACGAACTACTAGATAATAGATTTTCTTCCTTTAAAGAAGCCGAGCATTTTATTAAGCGAAACTATTCTGCATGGCTTGTACGTGATGAAAATTACGTTAATTATCTAAGGAAACAGCATTTAACCATCCTTCATAGTGCTTCGTATCAAGATAAGGAGAACGAAGATGTTTATACGTATTCTCTTGAAGAGTACAGTGATAAAGGAGAGCATTACCGTTCACATTAAAGGAATTTTAAAAAAACATGCATGTAACCTACTAAATATAGACATTATAAAAAATGTTACATAGTAACAATAACTTTTTTATTGGAGGAAAAGTATGAGTAAAAAAATTTTGTTTGTAATGCTGATCGGTCTCCTAGTAATGCCATTTCAAACAAACGCACAAATTAAAACATTTAAAGAACCCCCATTTGAATTTTATAAAGTATACCCAGGTGATTCCTTCTGGTATATTGCACAAAGGTATGGATTAGATTATCGAGAATTAATGAGATTAAATCCAGATGTGGAACCAAGAAATATGCATGTAGGGGAAGTCATTCGATTAAAGCCGTCTGCTCCACATCACTCCACTTTTGAGGATCAAGTTGTCCAACTAGTAAACAAGGAGCGTACGAGCAGAGGTCTGAAAGCATTAACACATCGAGCTGATGTGAAAAATGTTGCGCACAAAAAGGCACAAGATATGATTAATTCAAACTATTTCTCTCATACTAGTCCTAATTATGGGTCCCCTTTTCAAATGCTAAAGACATTTGGAATTAGCTATACAGCAGCAGGTGAGAATATTGCTAAGGGTCAGAAAACACCTCAAGAAGTAATGAATGCTTGGATGAACTCATCTGGTCATAGAGCAAATATTCTAAAACCGGAGTTTGATACAATTGGCGTAGGCTTTTACCATGGTGCATGGGTTCAAATGTTTATTAAAGCACGATAACACTAAAACCAATCCAATATGTTGGATTGGCAGTCTGTCGAGAAAGTTTCGACAGACTTTTTTAATGAATAAGAAATGATAAGTTTTTGATTATTACGTTGTGATTAGTAATCCGGCTCCAGCATCCAGTTAAGATGAAATGGCGACGATGTTTGCCATTTCATCTTACTCGAGGTTAGATACAGTGAAGCTTCCATCAGTTATTCCTTCTGATGGTTAGTTGAACCATTCCCACTCCAACTGCGGTTTTGTTTTTACTGCTTAGTTGGAGTGGGATAACCCTACATGAATAAAAGGGAAAATCGCCTTTTTCTCATGTAGGAACATTTGTTCAGCCTAAGGCTAAACGGGGTGCTTACGCCATTTGTTCTTTTTTAACACAATATAGTGGGGGGATAGTGGTGATAAATGATACATCATTTATTTTAAGAAAAAGAGGAACATCCGACGATACTTTCGTGAGCTGTTTCCTAATAAGCATTTTGATGCAATTTTACCAGTGAATTGTCTAAGAACAGGGTTTTATTGGACATATGATACAATTGACATGTAATATTCCTTTGAGAACATTGAGGGTTTTCTACAAGCTGATTAATCCAACATGTGGGATTGGTTTTCTTCGTTTTAGTATTGTAGAAATGATGGTATTATTCAAATATTTCAAATAATCTTTATTGACATAAAATAATTGCACGATTACACTTAATATAAGTTACTAGTTATTAGGAAATGAGCGCTTATTATGGATATTAAACCAGACTTTAGAATTGGTAAGAACGCAATGCTACTTGCATTATTTGGTGAAGATAAAATCGATCAGCATTTTATCAAACAGTTAAGAGAGCAAGGTTTTATTTTTTGCCAAGGAAAGACAGGTTCGATGGAAACTCATAAAGTAGTAGCTGCTATTGAAACAGCTGCTAAAGCAAATGCCGTAATTGAATCCAATTTATATCGTGAGACTCACTCTTTGTATCATGCCATAATGGAGGCACTTCATGGTGTTACAAGAGGTCAAGTATTATTAGGTTCAGTCCTACGGACAGTAGGCTTAAGTTTTTCAGTACTAAGAGGAAAACCATATGAGTCCAATGATGAAGGTGAATGGATTGCTGTAGCGTTATATGGAACCATTGGAGCACCTGTTAAAGGGCTAGAGCATGAAGCAATAGGTTTAGGAATAAATCATATATAAAACATGCCCATAGTTAGTAGAATTTAGGGGGCTATATTTTAAGAGTGTTTTTTTATGCATTCTTAAGATATGGCCTCTTTTTGTTTTATAAGTAAACAACAAGAGGAGTATGAGTATGATTGAACTAACTGGAAATACGT
This sequence comes from Bacillus salitolerans, assembly GCF_042680805.1. NCBI lineage: Bacteria > Bacillati > Bacillota > Bacilli > Caryophanales > Bacillaceae > Bacillus > Bacillus salitolerans. The sequence continues at coordinate 68,482 of NZ_JBHUEM010000020.1, forward strand.
TAACGATTGAACAGGCCGAAGAGATTATTTTTCACCATAAGAGAGTGGCTGTTTCAAATGATAGCTGGGAAGAAGTAATGGCGAGTCGTGAAGCAGTAGAAAAGATTGTTGCTAGACAGGAAGTTGTATATGGTATTACAACAGGTTTTGGAAAATTTAGTGATGTCCGTATTCATCCGGATGATGTTGAAGACCTCCAACTTCACTTAATTCGAAGTCATGCATGCGGGGTAGGAGAGCCTTTTCCAGAGCCTGTTTCTAGGGCAATGGTCTTGCTAAGGTTAAACGCACTATTAAAGGGTTTCTCAGGCATTCGAAAATGTGTGTTAGAGCTATTAGTAGAACTATTAAACAACGGAATTCATCCTATTGTTCCACAACAAGGATCATTGGGAGCGAGTGGAGACTTAGCCCCTCTTTCCCATATCGCATTAGTGCTTGTTGGTGAAGGAGAGGTAATGTACCAGAATAAGCGAATGTCGAGTAGTGAGGCATTTAACATTACTGGACTAACCCCAATAACACTAAAGGCAAAGGAAGGTCTAGCTCTAATTAATGGAACACAGGCTATGACTGCCATGGGTTTAATTAACTATATTGAAGCAACGAATCTTGCTTTGCAAGCTGATGTTATCGCTACCTTGACGATAGAAGGCTTAGAAGGAATTATGGACGCATTTGATGAAGATATCCATTTAGCGAGAGGCTTTCAAGAGCAAGTTGATGTAGCTAGTAGGCTCAGGTTTTTACTCCAAGGAAGTAAGCTTACTACAACACAAGGGGAGAAACGTGTTCAAGATGCCTATTCTATTCGCTGTATTCCTCAAGTACATGGCGCTAGTTGGCAAGTGCTTGCGTATGTAAAAGATAAGCTGTTAATAGAAATGAACGCAGCAACGGATAATCCACTTATTTTTGATGATGGAAGGAAGGTATTGTCTGGCGGAAACTTCCACGGACAGCCCATTGCATTTTCGATGGATTTCTTAAAAATTGGAATGGCTGAGTTGGCGAATATTTCGGAAAGAAGAATTGAGAGACTAGTAAACCCGCAATTAAATGATCTTCCTCCATTTTTAAGCCCAGCACCTGGTCTTCAATCAGGGGCAATGATTATGCAATACTGTGCAGCTTCCCTTGTTTCAGAGAATAAAACACTTGCCCATCCAGCAAGTGTGGATTCAATTCCTTCATCAGCAAATCAAGAGGATCACGTTAGTATGGGGACAATTGCTTCTAGACATGCATATCAAATTATAACCAACGTAAGAAGAGTATTAGCTATAGAGCTTATCTGCGCTATGCAAGCAATCGAGTATCAAGGAATACAAAAACTTGCAGACAAGACTATGGAGTTCTACCTTGAAGGTCGAAAGGTTGTTCCTTCAATTACAGAAGATCGCGTATTTTCAAAGGACATTGAAGCAATTAATGAATGGTTAAAAACATTTCGTGTTAATAAGTTATTTAAGGACATGATGACAATTAGGGAGGAAAAGAAATGACTACACCAAAACATTTGATCAAAGCAAATCGAGGTACAACCATGGAATGTAAAGGCTGGGAACAAGAAGCAGCCCTTAGAATGTTACGAAATAATCTTGATCCTGAAGTAGCTGAGAATCCAGATGAATTAGTTGTATATGGAGGAATCGGAAAGGCGGCAAGAAACTGGGAGGCATATGAGGCAATTATTCGTTCTCTTAAAGTGTTAGAAAATAATGAAAGTCTGTTAATCCAATCAGGAAAACCTGTTGGTATCTTCCGAACTCACGAAAATGCACCTAGAGTTTTATTATCAAATTCCGTACTCGTACCGAAATGGGCGAACTGGGAAACCTTTCATGAGTTGGATGCAAAAGGGCTAACCATGTACGGTCAAATGACAGCAGGAAGCTGGATTTATATAGGTACACAAGGGATCTTACAAGGAACGTATGAAACTTTTTTAGCTATAGCAAATGAGCATTATAATGGATCATTAGCTGGAACGATAACTTTAACTGCAGGTCTTGGTGGTATGGGAGGAGCCCAACCACTTGCAGTAACCATGAATGGTGGAGTTGTGATTGCCGTAGAGATGGATTCCACTCGAATTCAAAGGCGTATTGATACAAGATATTGTGACCGAATGACCACATCAATTGAAGAAGCATTTAAATGGGCAACGGAAGCAAAAGAAGCAAAAATACCTTTATCGATTGGTCTTGTAGGAAATGCTGTAGATGTATTAAAGACAGTTATCAATACAGGGTATCAAGTTGATATAGTGACAGATCAAACGTCAGCCCATGATCCGCTGAACGGCTACTATCCACAAGGGTTCAGCGTAGAGGAAGCTCATCATTTAAGACAAACTCATCCAGAGCGATATAAAGAGCTGTCGAAAAAGTCAATGGCAGAGCATGTACAATATATGCTGACACTTCAATCACAAGGTGCCATAGTATTTGATTATGGTAATAATATTCGTCAAGTTGCCAAGGATGAAGGAGTAGTGAATGCCTTTGATTTTCCTGGCTTTGTCCCTGCCTATATTCGACCATTATTCTGCGAAGGTAAAGGTCCGTTTCGTTGGGTAGCGCTATCTGGAGATCCAGAAGATATTTATCGAACAGATGCTTTAATAAAGGAGCTCTTTCCTGATAATGCTGGATTGCATAGATGGATTGATATGGCACAAGACAAAATTGCGTTCCAAGGTCTTCCTTCAAGAATTTGCTGGTTAGGATATGGAGAACGAGTAAAAATGGGGCTAGCCATCAATGAGCTTGTACGAAAAGGAGAGTTAAAAGCTCCTGTTGTCATAGGGAGAGATCACTTAGATTGTGGATCTGTTGCCTCTCCGAATAGAGAAACAGAGGGGATGAAAGACGGAAGTGATGCAATTGGGGATTGGGCTGTGTTAAACGCTCTAGTGAACACATCTGCTGGTGCAAGTTGGATATCATTTCATCATGGCGGTGGAGTCGGAATGGGCTACTCCCTACACTCTGGAATGGTAGTAGTGGCAGATGGATCAGATGTGGCTAAAGATAAGCTTGAACGAGTATTGACATCAGATCCTGGTATGGGAATCATTCGACATGTAGATGCAGGGTATGAAAAAGCTGCGGAAGTCGCTAAGGAAAAAGATGTAAAAATTCCAATGTGGGAAAATCAATAAATGAAGGGGAGAGTTATACGTGACAGAAGGTATACTATATGACCTTGTCCTAATAAATATTGGGCAATTGCTTACAATGTGCACGACTAATAATGGTCCTAAAAAAGGGTATGAAATGAATGACCTTGAGATAATAGAAGATGCCTTCGTTGCAATAAAGGATGGTCATTTTATAGCTGTTGGTACAATGGAGGATTTCCATAATCGACTAATACACGCAAATAAGATGATAGATTGTGAAGGAAGACTCGTCACACCAGGACTCATTGATCCACATACTCATTTAGTTTTTGGTGGTTCAAGAGAACATGAACTGGCTTTAAAACAACAAGGTATACCATACTTAGAAATTCTAAAGCAGGGTGGTGGAATTCTGTCTACCGTTAAAGAAACGAGGCAGAGCTCCGAGGATGATTTATACAATAAAGCACGAATCCATTTAAACAGAATGCTTTCATTCGGTGTAACAACGATTGAAGCAAAAAGTGGTTATGGCCTTGATAAAGAAACAGAACTTAAACAGCTTCGAGTTGCAAAAAGATTAGGAAATACACATCCAATCGATATTGCTTCAACATTTCTAGGTGCACATGCCATTCCAACTGAATACAAGGATCGTTCAGATGACTTTTTAAAAGAAATGATTGTATTACTTGAAGAGATAAAAGCAGAAAGTCTAGCTGATTTTGTGGATATATTTTGTGAAACAGGTGTCTTTTCAATTGACCAATCAAGAACGTATCTTTTAGCAGCGAAGGAGCTTGGTTTTAAATTGAAAATTCACGCTGATGAGATTGATCCTCTTGGAGGAGCTGAGCTTGCAGCTGAACTAGGTGCTACTTCAGCAGACCACTTAGTAGGCACATCAGATAATGGGATGGAACAGCTTTCAGCAAACAACGTCATGGCATGCTTATTACCTGGTACATCGTTTTATTTGAAAAAGAAAGAACATGCACGAGCAAGAGTAATGATTGAAAAAGGAGTGGCTCTTTGTTTAGCAACAGACTTTAACCCAGGAAGCTGTCCAACAGAGAACCTTCAACTTATTATGGCTTTAGCCGCACTACAGCTGAATATGTCACCGAAGGAAATCTGGAATGCTGTAACCATCAATGCCGCTCATGCTATCGGAATGGAATCAGAGATTGGTAGTATTCAAGCAGGAAAAAGGGCAGATATAGTCATTTGGAATGCAACAAACTATGAATATATTCCTTACCATTTTGGAGTGAATCATACGAAAACAGTGATTAAAAATGGTGAAATCGTATTTCAAAACGAATGGTAATGGGGTGGGGATATGACTACATTAAAGTATTTAAAACCAGCAGGTACAGCTAATTTCAAAGATAGCGGTATTACAAAAGTAAATGAAATCTTTGTGAATTGGGATGGTGAGAAAAGCGTAGACGGATTGGGTCTGGTAGGTTTACCCCTTTCTAAATCATCTATTAGTCATTCGGGGGGCTCTTTTTCTCCAGCTACCATAAGGAAGTGTTTTTCTTCCTTTACTACGTATTCTATCGAGGATGACCAAGATTTAGCAGACTACCACATTACTGATTTTGGCGATGTCGAAATGCATGTAACAAATATCACCGATTCACAAACTAGAATTGAAGAAACATTAACACAATTGTTTACGGAGCATCCAAATCTAACACCTATTATTCTCGGAGGAGATCATTCGATTACAGCACCATCTTTTAAAGCATTAACAAAAAGTAGAAACGGTAGGGTAGGAATCATTCAGTTCGATGCCCACCATGATTTACGGAATTTACAAGATGGTGGTCCATCAAATGGGACTCCTTTTAGGAATTTAATAGATAGTGGCGTACTTCAAGGAGAAAATCTCTTTCAAATAGGGATTAGAAGTTTTTCAAACGGAAAAACGTACACTTCTTTCGCAAGGGAGTCAGGTGTAACGATTTACTCAATGGATGATATACGGGAAAAGGGTATTTTACCAATAGTAAAGTCTTGCTTGGAAAAATTGAAATCAAAGGTAGATTATATTTATATTTCATTAGATATGGATGTGATGGATCAAGCATTTGCCCCAGGATGTCCAGCTATAGGTCCTGATGGAATGGACACTCCGATGATCAAACAAGCGATACAATATATCAGTAGGCAGCCGGAAGTGATCGGATTAGATATAGTCGAAATAGATCCTACCTTAGATTATCGTGATATGACTAGTAGGCTCGCTGCGTATTTGCTATTGACCTTTATTTCGGGCTATAAGGAAAGGTAATAAATGAACTTAAGATTTCATTTATTTATGGGGAAAATTAGTAACTGACGAGTGAATAAGCATACCAAATCTCAATCTGATTGGTATGCTTTTATTTATAACATAAAAAGATTTGTTTTTGTCGAAAATCAATTCAAAATAAAACAATTACCTTACTTAATTTTGCGTTAGTGGGATGCTAGTGTGTATGTCGTATCTATTGATGAATAGGTAAACACAAGGACATTTTAGTTGTTTTTAAAAGAGTTATGTCTCTTATTATCTGTTATAATGGCAGAAAAAGCCATATTAGGAAGGAGGGAAACGATGAATTGTCCATTTTGTTCTCCTGAACATGATAAGGGGCAAAATATTATTCTTAAGAATGACCATTGTATGTTTATTCAAAAACCACAAGAAATATTAATTGGTTCAGGTTTAATTGTCCCGATTACACATAGAGAAACAGTGTTTGATTTAACAACAGTGGAATGGGAGGCAACTATTGAGCTTTTACATCAAGCAAAAAAAATACTAGACAAAGAGTATGAACCACATGGTTACAATATTGGATGGAATTGTGGCAGTGTTGGTGGTCAGGAGATTTTCCATGCTCATTTACACGTAATTCCAAGATTTGATGATGAACCTCTAGCCGGTAAAGGAATTAGACATTGGATAAAGCATCCATCAAATAAGCGAAGATCGTTGTAATTCTTCTAAACATAACTAAAGGAGCTGTCTATCATAATGACTCATAAATTGTACTATGACGACCCATACATACATTCATTTTCTTCGAATGTACTAAAACAAGACAAGGATGAAACAGGAAATTGGTATGTTGTTTTGCAAGAAACAGCCTTTTATCCAACAGGTGGTGGTCAACCACATGACACAGGTACATTGGGTGATAGTAATGTTATAAATGTAGAAGAAATTGATGGGGAAATTAGGCACTATCTTGATAAGGAACTGTGTCACCTAACTAATGTTGAGGGTCAAGTGAATTGGGACAGGCGATTTGATCATATGCAGCAGCATGCTGGTCAACATATTTTATCAGCAGCTTTTGAAGAGCTTTACGAATACAAAACAGTTAGCTTTCATCTAGGAAAAGAGTTTCTAACAATCGATTTAGATATTGAAAATCTTTCAGAAGACAAAGCTCAATTGGTAGAATCTTTGGCAAACAAAATTGTCCGAGAGGGAAGGCTGATTGAAACAAGATGGGTGTCAAATGAAGAACTGAATAATTATACCTTAAGAAAGGAAATTTCAGTAAAGGAGGACATTCGACTCGTCATTATTCCAGATTTTGATTATAACGGTTGTGGTGGAACACATCCTCTAACAACCAGTCAGGTTGGAGTTATAAAAATTTTAGGATGGGAAAGACAAAATAAAATCATTCGGCTCCAGTTTATTTGTGGGAATAGAGTATTATCACAATTTCAATCTAAACACAGAATTTTAACTGAAGTTAGTCAATTGATCAGTTCCCCAGAAGAAGGAATTAAAGAAACGATTTCTAAGCTACTTGAAAATATGAAGCAACAAGCCAAGTGCTTAGAGGAAGTAAAAGATCAATTATTAATTTACGAGGCAAAAGATTTGATGTCTCTCGAATCTTATAGAGAGGATGATATCATCATCTTATGTAAAGTCTTTGATAATCGGCCCATATCAGATTTACAAAAAATTGCTCGTTACATAACAGATGCAACAGCTAATTCTACAACTCTTTTCGTAACTGACTTTCAAAATCGAATGCAGATTCTGTGTGCAAGCGGGGAAGATTCCTCAATAAACAGTAAGGAAATAGTGTCGAAGGCTCTCCCAATCATTAACGGAAAAGGTGGAGGTAATGCTAGACTTGCTCAAGGTGGAGGAGATCTAGCAATATCAAAAAAACTGCTTTTAGAGAAAATGAGTGAACTTGTCTATCCAAAATAATAGAGGATTTTTAAATAGAAAGCAGAAATTATAGTTTAAATAAAGGAAGAGGAGAGGTTAGGATGAAAGAAGAAAGCATTTTTAAACAATTCGTATTTGTACGTAAAAGAACATTAGCAATGTTAGATACACTTTCTGTGAATCAAATTGATAAGATCCCAACTGGCTTTAATAACAATATTCTTTGGAATATAGGGCACATATTTGTTTCTACTGAATCACTTTTATATGGTTTTGTTAGAGAGCAAAGTCCTATCGAGGATCGTTATGTAAAGTTGTTTACGATGAATACTTCACCTAAGAATTGGAGTGGTGATATCCCATCATTCCATGAACTGAAAGACAACTTAACTTTACAATTAGAAAGAGTTCAAAAGGAATTTACTGGTCGCTTACATGAAGAAGGGGCTAAACCGTTTGATTTAGGAACTGTTCAGTTTACTACAGTTGCAGAGGTCTTTAATTTTGCAATATGGCATGAGGGACTTCATCAAGGAACCATTACATGCTTAAATAAAGTACTAAATACATAGGTCATACCAAAGTGGACTAGAAACGTCCACTTTCTTTTAATTGCTTAGGATTCACTATTTGTGGATAACTGAGTGATGTGCGTAGTAATCCGGCTCCAGCGCCCAGCCAAGATAAAATGGCGACGATCTTAGCCATTTTATCCTACTCGAGGTCAAATAACCCTTGAAAAGTAAAAGGGAAAGAGCGCCCTTTTTCTCTTCAAGGAACATTTGCTATGCCTGAGGCTAAACGGGGCGCCCTGAGCCTTTTGTTCTTATATGACTCATTTAAAGGGTTTCGATTATTACTAATTTTGATATATCTAGTAAACATATCTTGGGGGAATGAAATTTGCATAAAGATGTCGATGTCCTTGTTATTGGAGCAGGTCAGGCAGGTCTAGCAATGGGATATTATTTAAAACAAACAAATCTTAATTTTGTATTGGTTGATGCTTCAAAAAGAGTTGGGGATGTATGGAGAAATCGGTATGATTCACTCGTATTATTCAGCCCAAGGAGGTACAGTGCTTTACCCGGATTAGCTTTGTCTGGCAATCCCAAAGGATTTCCTTCTAAAGACGAAATAGCAAATTATTTAGAAGACTATGCAAACCATTTTTCACTTCCAATATGTCAAAACACCCAAGTGGAAAGGCTAGAAAAAGCCGTTAATAAATATAAGGTGATAACATCGAATGGAGAATGGATAGCCGATAAGGTAATAATAGCAACAGGACCTTTTCAGAAGCCTTTTATTCCTAATATACACAAAGATCTATCGAAAAGGGTAAATGAACTTCACTCATCAGAGTATAAGAATCCCTCTCAACTTCCTATAGGAAATGTGCTAGTCATTGGCGCGGGCAATTCTGGTGCTCAAATTGCGGCAGAATTATCACTGACTCGAAACGTAACAATTTCAACGGGACATGATGTTGTGTTTATTCCGCAACAACTACTGAAACGCAGCATATTTTGGTGGCTTGATACATTGGGTCTTTCCAAAGTTTCCGTTGATTCAAAGTTAGCAAAATATTTACAGAAAACTGAGCCGGTCATTGGAGTAGAGCTAAAAAAGTTAATAAATGCTGGACATGTGGTAGTGAAAGAACGAACAATATCCCTTCAAGGGCAGGAAGCAATCTTTAAAGACGGAACAAAATTGAAAGTAGATAATATTATTTGGGCAACAGGTTTTCAATATAACTATAAGTGGATTAATATCCCGGGTGTGGTTGATTTGCAACAAAGACCGATTCATTCTAGAGGTATAAGTCCAGTAAAAGGAATTTACTTTTTAGGTTTACCCTGGCTCTCTAGAGTAGGATCTGCACAATTAAATGGAATAGCATATGATGCCAAGTGTATATTTAGTCATTTAATCAAACACTAAAATTTCTCCTGCGACGGGTTCGTTACTTACATTATATGTATAAACTAAAATGTTTTATTGAACCGGTAGAATACAGAACCACTATTATAAATTGCGGTAAAAGGAACAGAAGCTTCTTATAGATTTTAAGTATCTTGAAGGTATAGAGTAATTACAGGTTTTATGTTATCTGCACAGGTATTGATACAGGGTGTATTAATGCTTGTTGTTGTTTAAGTAAAATTTTCTTGTATATTTTATGTTGTTAAAATATGTAATAAACTTAATTTCAAGAATATTCAAACAGAAAGGAGGTTTTTTATGATTTCTTCCAAAATAATAGAACTTAAAACAAACAGTGAATTTTTAAAAGCATATCCAATTATTAAGCAGTTGCGTCCTCATCTGAACGAGAATTCATATATTGAATTGATATTAGCAGCACAGGTGGAGGATAATTATAAAATGTTTGCCCTAGTTGAAGAGGATATACTTGTTGCTGTTATTGGTTTTAAGCCAATGATTACCCTTTCAACTGGAAGATATATCTGGATTTGTGATTTAGTTACCGATTCAAAACAACGATCTAAAGGATACGGGGAGAAATTGCTTACGTATGTTGAGGAATGGGGGAAAGAAAAAGAATTTAATTGTGTTTCACTTTCTTCTGGAATACAGCGTATAGATGCACACCGTTTTTATGAGGATAAAATGAATTATAAGAAAGTAAATTTTGTATTTAAAAAGATTTTATAATAAATTAAACTCAATATTAGTTAGAATTATAAGGGGGGATAAACATATGAAGAAAATCGGGTGTATAAGTATCGCGGTTTTAGTATCTGCCTTTATTATTATTGCTGGTTGTTCGAACGAAAGTGATAGGAATGTGAAAACAATCCAAACTTTTTTGGAATTTGAATTAACAGGACCTAGTGATGAACTAATAAAAGAACTTGACAGAGTAAGTCCATATCCACCAGATGCATATCTAGAAGAAAACTATAAACCACTCGTTGCGGACTTAGATAGATTGGTTAAATCTAATCTAGTATTAATTTGGTTAAGAGAAGCAGCTTCAAAAGGGTATCAGTTAAAACCAGTAAGTATTGAAATACAAAAGGCAGATACCCAAAATGATGCCTACGATTTCGAAGTTAAAGTGGAATACAGCAAAGATGGTCAAACTAGTACGGATACCATAACTGGAAGAATTAATATAGATAACGAGGGCAAGATTGTATCAATTCGAAATATTAATGGTTTTGAATTGATACAAAAAATGAGAGAGTAAAGAAGTGTAAAGCCAGTTAAGATTATTCAATAACGAGGGCAAAACTAATAATAATGAATTCGGAAGATATGTATCTCATTATTCTTTATCTGAAAGTTCAAATCTGTTTCGACATCAACAGGAGTTCTCTTATTTTGACACCTTTAGGTACTTGACTAGGCTTTGTTGTATTTGTATTACCTTTTATACTTTCAAAATATGTTTCGCTTAATTCAATGTTAGCAGGAATAGCAATATTCATATACAGTCTAGTATTTGAAGTAAAATTACGATAGCAATATCCCTATTAATAAGTTTAGTAGTAATAATTCTGCACCGGAAAAATATAAAAAGAATAATTAATGGAACCGAAAACAAAATAGGTAAGAAAAAACTCTTGCTGAACATAAAAGTAAATTGATAGCGTAAGAGGTGAAGAATTGTATTTAAAAATAAGGCTCTGTTAAAGGTTAATGTTGAAAAATGATTAAAAAGTAAGGACTTCTTGAAATAGAAGCCCTAATCTACTTTTATCCTATTGTTGGGAAGAAGAAATCAATAATAAAGCAAACTCCAGTAACAATAATGAAGTATCCAATAAAGCGATTTATTCCAATAGCAATATCACTTGGTTCTGAATCCCTAAATTGCCAACCAATAGATATATACCATATAAATGCAGGAAACTTAACACCAAGAAAACCAAGCAAAATAAGCAATATTCCACCTAATAAAGCCATGTAATATACACCCCTTCATTTAAACAATGTTATCTCTTAAGAGTATAACTTAATTTCTTTTTGTATTCTTTGGAATGTTAACCCATTAGAGGTTTTGAAGGCGGACATTATATGCTAAATCTAGACAAACGTAAACAAAAACACAAACTTGTTCATGGCTGATTCCTCTGTGTTTAGACTTTCCACCACTCTTACGAGGGTTGCGTTCAAATGCCACGTCTACCTTTTTATTTCACTACGAGCAGCAGAATATTTTAAGAAGGATTGTTGGATTTTTATGGGGAAATTTAAGGGAATTAATATAATATAGATTGTTCACCCTGCGATTAAAACATACTGGAAGAAGGAGAAAATGATGAAAAAGTGAATGATTATTACTGGGGTATTTTGCTATCTATATATCTCATGGAATATATAGATTCAGTGATTTTCTAATTGAGTTTTTAGTAAGAAATATAGACCCTTATGAGAAGTATCTAAGATCCATTCCTTTGTTGCTTTTAATGGAAATAATCGGCGATTTTTTACACATCTTAGGAAACCTATGGGAGTTGTTCTTTCGTGGGAGGGGGCAGTGCTTATCGCTGTATTCTAGTTCATTTAAATATCTGAGAATATATGAAAAAGACTTAATTAAGATTAGTAGTTTTACGATGTTAAAGAGAATAAAATGGTCCTATTCCACAGGAAGAGGGGAGTATCTTGTTATAGAAGTAAAGAGTGATTTTAATGAAGAAGGGGAAATTGCTACGGTTAATTCTTTTCCTTATTGAGTTAAAGGAGCAGTTTATATAGTACATGTATAAACTAATAGTTTAGAATAATTACACAGTTTACTATTAATTAAATATATTTATAGAAAGGTTGGCTAATTTTTGAAATATTATATTTGCGAGACATGTGGTGTTCAGTACGAGTGTTCAATTGCAGAACCAGAACAATGTATGATTTGTAATGAGGAAAGACAATATGTAAATCCGAATGGGCAGTCTTGGACAACATTAGGGAAAATGATGAATGAAGGCTATAAAAACATGCTTAGTTTAGAAGAAAAAGGTTTATACAGCATAAAAACTACTCCAGAATTCGGAATAGGTCAAACTGCTTATATTGTACAAAGTGAAGGCTTCTATTTAATGTGGGATTGTATCACTTATATTGATGAGGCAACAATTGATAAGATAAATGAATTGGGTGGACTACAAGCAATTGCTCTTTCTCATCCACATTATTACTCTACACAAGTCGAATGGGCAGAAACATTTAATGTGCCTATCTATATACATGATGATAAAAAATGGGTAATGAGACCAAGTGATAAGATTGTATTTTGGTCAGGTGAATCCATTGAAATATATAAGGGTATCGCACTACATCGATTAGGAGGACATTTTAAAGGGGGTTCTGTATTAGAATGGAAAGACGGAAATGAACAAAAGGGAATTTTGCTTTCGGGTGATATAATCCAAGTTGTCGCAGACCGTAAATGGGTTAGTTTTATGTATAGTTATCCTAACTTAATACCACTACCTGCATCTAAAGTAAAAGAGATAGCAAATATCGTAAATGAATTGAAATTTGACCGATTGTATAATGCTTTTCATCGAGTAGTAAAAGAAGATGCAAAAATGTCGGTTCAGAAATCAGCAGATAGGTATATTGATGCATTAAGTGGAACATTGTTTAATACATAATCCCTTCTAATTATTGAACGATAGAATGGTATAACGAGCAATTGTGTGTAAATGGGTAACACAAAATACTATCCATCTTTCATTATAAACTTTGCAATTACTCCAAATGTGGTCCACCATTTTTATCAATCTATTTAAACGGAGTCCCTTTAAAGAGTCTCTGTAGGTGTTTTTAAACTAACATCGCTCTAAAGTTAACAAAGAGTGTTCTGGGTCAAAGGTCCTCTAATTGATAGGCTAGCTAGTAATAAATATAATGGGGAGTGCTGACGATGGAAAAATCGATAAGCTATAAAATTTGGACTGTCTGTATGATCAAAGATGGTGAAACGGTTTTAATGCTGAACAGGCAGCATGATGACTTTAAAGGGTATATTCCCCCGGGAGGAAAGGTTGAATTTCCAGAAAGTATGACAAATGCTGCTATACGTGAAGTCTATGAAGAAACGGGTTTAGTTGTACGTAATCTGATTTACAAAGGACTTTATGAATATGTAAATATTGAGAATAAAGATCGTTATATGATCTTTAACTATTTAACATCAGATTTTGAAGGAACTCTCATTGAGAAACCAAAAGAGGGCGAGCTTACTTGGGTTCCCATTGAACAACTGTCGAAACTTCCGATGCAAGAATCGATTAGACGTAGGATACCTTATTTCTTTAGAGAAGGAACATTTGAAATCCATGTTGAATGGGACAATGAAAATAATAAAGAGGGAAATATAAAGATTAGCCTGACTTAAGCTTTTAAAGAGCCGACAATCTTTTTCAAACAATCACGTATTCATCCAAATAATAGATGATTTATGTAATTTTCTCTTTACAACAGAAATGAATGTAAGTTACAATGTAATATGTATACTAAATTTTAACATTAAAGGGGGAAAAAGGGTCTGATGAGTATGTCTGTTGTTTTTCAAATGGTTTTAGCTTAAAAAGGGATAAGTCTGCCCATTTTTAGCAAAATCAGTCGTAAAACAACGGACAAAATTGACCCTTTTTGCCTATAATATTCGTGTTTTAGTCATTTCTTGAGTACTAAAATCTCGAAGAAGGTAGGGTTTATTTTCCCTACCTTCTTTTTTTATTTCACAATAAGGGGAAGCTATAGCTTCAACAATAGTCCTCCTGTTTTGCGATTGATCAATATATCAATAAGGAGAGACAAATTATGAGTATCGTAACAGTTGAACAAGTTACTCATTACTATGGAGATAAACTTGTATTTAAAAATATTGATTTTCGTCTTTTAAATCAAGAACGTGTTGGATTAGTTGGTCCTAATGGAGCGGGAAAATCAACGCTATTAGAAATTTTAACTGGAGCCATCCTCCCTGATGAAGGGACAGTCATTTGGCAGCCCAATGTAAGAGTAGGGTTTCTAGAACAGCAAGTAGATTTGAAGGAAGGAGTGAGTATTCGTCATTACTTGAGGAGTGCATTTCAGTCATTATATGATGCCGAAGCCGAAATGATTGAACTCAGCAAGCAGATGGGCGAATGTTCAGAAGCAGAGCTTGAAAGACTGTTCAAGCGATTTTCCGCGATACAGGATTTACTTGATCAAGAGGATTTTTATATCATAGACCCCAAAATCGAGGAAATATCAAATGGACTAGGAATAACAGCTCTTGGTATGGAGACGGAGGTAAACCAGTTAAGTGGAGGACAAAGAACAAAGATATTACTAGCTAAACTATTATTAGAGGAACCTGATGTTCTATTATTAGATGAGCCTACCAATTATTTAGACCTCGTTCATATTGACTGGTTAAAGGATTATTTAAAGCATTACCCCAATTCATTTATATTAATCTCACATGATACTGGGTTTGTAAATGAAGTGGTTAATGTTATTTATCATCTAGAACATAAGCAACTAACAAGGTATATTGGAAATTATCAAAAGTTTAAAGAAATGTATGAATTTAGGAAGCAGCAAATATATGCCGAATATGATAAGCAGCAAGCTGAAATTCAAAAGCTAGAAACGTATATTCAAAAAAATAAAGTGAGAGCATCAACTTCAAAGCAAGCAAAAGCACGCGAGAAAAAACTCATGAAAATCGACCGGATTGAGAAACCAGATCCAACTCCAAGACCGAGATTTTCCTTTCAAATAAGTGAACGGCCTACAAGTGTAATTGTTGAAGTAGAGCACTTAGAGGTTGGTTATGTAAAACCTTTATTCCCTTCATTTACTGTTACATTAAAAAGAGGTGAAAAAGTAGCGATAACAGGACATAACGGCATAGGAAAATCAACCACATTGAGAACGATAATAGGTGAAATTCCTGCACTTGGAGGAAACATTAAATTTGGAGACAGAGTCAAACCCGCTTATTTTGCACAAGATTGGACGATAAAATCATCTCTTTCACCACTCGAATATATGTGGGGATTGCATGAAAAGATGACCCAAAAAGAAGTGCGGCAAGCTCTTGCAAGGTGTGGATTGAAAACCGAACATATTTTTCAGCCGCTTAATTGTTTAAGCGGGGGTGAACAAACACGAGTTAGATTATGCGAATTGATGCTTGAGAGGAGCAACTGGTTAATTCTTGATGAACCAACAAATCACTTAGACTTACAGGCGAAGGAAGCTTTGGCTAAGGCTCTGATGGAATATGAAGGGACAGTTATTGTGGTCTCACACGAACCAGACTTTTATGAGTCATGGGTCACACAGGTTTGGAACCTTGAACAATGGAGCAAAAAATAATTATTTTAGTAAGTCATTCATGTTTTAGTAGAAAAAAATAAGTAGGTGGAACAATTGACAAATCAAATCATCGAATATCCAGCTCTACAAACAGAGAGAATACATCTCCGAATATTGAAGATGGAAGATTCACAGCAAATATTTGAGCATTTCTCAGACAATAATGTTACAAAATTTATGGATATAGACCCTTGCAAAGATATAAAGGAAGCAGAAGAAATTATCAGATTTCACTTGGAGGATTCAGGCTGTCGCTGGGGTTTATTTAACGACACTAGTTTTATGGGAACGGTTGGCTATCACTAGCTTAGAATGAAAAACGGAAAATTTATGGCTGAAATTGGGTTTGATTTAGCAAAGAACTATTGGGATAAGGGACTGATGTCTGAGGCATTACTTGAAGTCATATCTTTCGGATTTACGAAGATGGATTTAGATATCATAGATGCGACAGTAGAAGTAGAGAATGAAAAATCAATCCAATTATTAACAAGGTTAGGATTTATTAGAAATACTGAACTTCAAGACAATCTTATTTACTTTTATTTGCCAAAGCAAAAACAAAGCGTATGAACGAATAAATAATAAAATAGATGTTCGAATAGAAGGAGCATCCGGTTTCAAATTTTGATTTTGTTCCTTTTCAAAAAAGTTGTCACACAAACTTCACCAGCTGTTCATAGCAAGGAAAAGGAAGAGAGAGAAGAAGCAAAGAAAAAAGCAGAAAAAAAGCGTGAAAAAGCGAAGAGAGAAAAATCTAAGGAAAAGGCAAAAGAAGAGCGAAAATAAAAGTAAAGATGAAGACAATAATAAGGACGAAGAAGGAGAGGAATAATTTCCTCTCGTTCTATTTTTTTGTCTAGAAAGCATTTATAATTAAGGTGAACAATATTAATTTATTTATGAGGTGAAAGGTTTATGTCAAAATCGAAGGCAAGAAAGTATCGTGAAAAAATAGTACGAGAAGGTACAAGAAATCCTGAATTAAGTAGGAGTCCGTACGTGCTTTATGATTTACGAACCAAAAAAACAAAGACAAAAAAAGACTTACTATATCGCTCAAAACATAAGAACCATGTTTCTGATAATAGAAATGATGGTTCTTTTTATATGCTACAATTTGTTTCTTTTCAGTCGTACTTTTAATATACTGTTTCATATAGAATTTGAAAGGTGGGATCCTGTGTCTGTAACAAAAGATATTATTTTAGGCTGTATGGGTTTTGGGGGTGGTTGGAATCAAAATCCAATATCGAATGAAGATGAAAAAAAGGCACAAGCAGCTATTGAAGCTGCACTAGAAGTTGGGATGAAGAGATTTGACCATGCTGATATATATACACTTGGTAAGGCTGAGGAAGTGTTTGGAAGGGTTTTAAAGTCTAAGCGAGAAATGCGAGAAAACATGATCATCCAAACAAAAGCAGGTATTATTCTAAATAAGGGTCCAAACGGATCCAGCATTTATAATAATTCAAAAGATTATTTGATCAATCAAGTATATATGAGTTTAAAAAGGTTACAGATTGAGTACATAGATACCTTTCTAATTCATCGCCCCGATCCACTCATGAATGGAGAAGAAATTGCCGAGACCTTCCATTACTTAAAAGAACAAGGATTCGTTCGGAATTTTGGTGTAAGTAATATGTCACTCTCGCAAGTTCAATACATTCAACAATATTGGAAAGATCCTCTTGTTGCAAATCAAATTCAGCTAAGTCTTGGACACTCGACACTACTAGACACCGGTGTAAACGTGAATACCAAAAATATGGATTATGAAAGTGGTGTTCAAGGATTATTTGAATACTGCAAGTCGACAAATATGGTCATTCAAGCGTGGGGTTCATTAGACCAAGGGCGTTTTCTAAGATCGATTGAGCACGATCAATCAGAGCAGGAAAAACTAACAGCTAGCTTAATTCAGGAATTAGCTGAGAAATACAATACAGGCTCAAGCACTATTGCGTTAGCGTGGTTGCTTGTTTTACCTGTATCAATCCATCCTATTATTGGTACAATCAATCCAAGTCGAATCCGAGAGTGTTATAAAGCCCTTAGCATACAATTGACGAGAGAAGAATGGTATCAATTATGGATATTAGCAAGGGGAGTATCATTACCATAATTGAGTTTGACGATAAAAATGTTATGTTAGTTAAGAGAATAGACATACATTTTAGTATGTCTATTTACAATACCTTTTGTTATCTCGCTCTAATTAGCACTCAGACCCTTACTTCAAATTTAAAAATTTGAAGTAGTTTAAGTGAGGGATAACCGCCAGTAAGAACACCCAATAATAGGAACCGAGACTATAAGATCGCCACATCCTGTGGCAACGTCTGTGTGACCCAAATCGTGCAGGCCTCATCTAACAATCAGTGGAGGATGAGGGAAACCTACCCTGACACTTTATCCGTATGATTTACCTCCATGTATTTGTTCTTGATTTAATAATTGAACATATATTTCAGCAGTCGTAATCGCATCGTTCAATGCATGGTGTCTTTTCCTGGTAGTGACTTTAAATCGCTTAATTAGTTCGTCAAGTGTATTTTGTTGGTTTGGAAAATGTGAATTTGCTAAGGTAAGTGAATCCACAAAACATGGAATGCCATTCGTTGGAAGTCCCCATTTCTTCATTGACTTTTCAAGAAATGGTACATCAAAGTTGGCGGGATGAGCAACTAGAGTAGCGTTTTGATTCCATCTGAAGAATTCTGTTATAACTTCAGGAAAGGTTGACCCATTGTTAAAATCATGTTCGGTTAATCCTGTTAGTTGTTTTGAAAAGTGTGATACTTTTGATAGGGGAGATAATACCTTATAAAATGTTTGATCATGGAGAATTTTCCGATTCTCAACCTTCACGGCACCTAACGATAAGATTTCATCTCCTAAACCAGGAAAAAATCCAGTTGTTTCTAAATCGAATACAGTATATGTTTGTTTGTTGAAATCATCTTCTAACGATGTGGTATTTCTTATAAAACATTCATTTAAAGTATAAATGATTTGATCCACATCCAATTGCTTTTTTATTTTTTTGATTCGATACCTTTGAATGAATTGTCCCCAAAACAGATAAGTGAGTATTCTTATATCAATTGGCACGATTAGACCACCCTATTTCGATTAAAGCTTATTCTCGTAACCTGCTGCATCCGATTTGCAATTTGAATTGCTTCCTTTAATCTGAACTTTTCTTCTTTTGATAATGTCGATATAGAAACTTCGTTAGATACATCTTGTCTTGATGATAATTGATCCAAGTTTTGTTGTAGTCGATACAATTGAAAATAATGAATTGCTAATTTTGCATTTTCTACATCACGGGGATGCATCGCATGTGCCTTTTTAAGGGCGTTTAGACGCTTAATCGTACTTACATCTTTGATCCCATATTTTATTGAATGAATTCGAATTGTATTGACCATTTGCATTAATCCTGACTTTTTCATATTTAATTGTTTATTCTTTGTGTTTAGTTTCATTAATCCAAATGGTTGTATAGGTATTTTGTAACGTAGTGCATCCTTCAGTAAGAAATGTTGTAAGCCCTTTGAACGTGAAGATCTCTCAGTTAAAAAAGAGCGAATCTCGTTAGCTAATGAAAAATCTCCAAAAAGTGGACGGAAATCATAAAACATTGTAAACCGCTGAATTTCCTCTGCATCCATTTCCTTCAGCCAGTACAAGATGTTCTCTTTCCATTCAGAAATGGACTTACGCCATTTTTTCTCCTTGGCCATAATTCCACCTGTACACTCCTGGAAGCCTGCCTTTATTAAATGTGTTGCTAATTTTTCAGTGAAGGTTTGAAAGTATATTTCAATATTGTCTTTATTAGATAAATGATGATAGTCACCTAGTATCATTCCATTATCTTGATCCGTACTAAAAACCTGTTCTTTTCTAGCCTGACTTCCCATTACAATAAAGCAATAATTGACTGGAGGATTTCCATATCCTTCTGATTTCATTTCATCTTCAGTTAGCTTAATTAACTGTTTATAGATTTGATCATTGTGACTTGTGATAAATTCTGTAACTTCATAAGCATAGTTTTCATTATCTACTAATCTTGTAGTAATAGTTTGCAGCAACTTATTTGATAACGGACCTTGTTCATAGAGTGTTTTGTAATTTCTTGATTTTAGTATATTTAGTGACAAATCTAATCCATTTACGTCTTCTAGGTTTAGAAATGATTTAGGTGTTAATGCACCTACAATCTTTTGATTATGAACAACGGGTAAAAAGTTTGTTTTATTATGCTTAAAATATGACAATGCCTCATAAGCAAAGGATTGATCATCGACTGTTAGAATATCTTTCTCGTACCATTCCTTAACAGAACTAGTGGTTCTCTTTTGTAAAGAATACTCTAAGATTGATTCTTTTGTAATGACACCCTCATAGCTTTGGTTGTCATAACTGACGATTAAACCATCGACCTGATCATTTAGGATTGTTTCAATTGCAGCTTGCATCGTTTCAAAAGGTTTAATAAAGGTTACGCTATCCATGATGCTTTTTACTCTTGTGTTAAATAAACCTATATGTTTTTCATCATCTGTCGGTTTACTTTTTATCTCGTTATAAAGTGACTTCAGCCGATCTCCAATACTCTCCCAAATGACCTTTGAGAAGGATTTATTATTGGTCATGATTTCAAAGAATGTTTCTTTTTTTAACTTAAAAACGGAACAATCTTCCAAGGCTTGAACTGAAAAATTCATTTCTCCACTCGACAACATGACCATAAGTCCTACAATGTCTCCTGGATAATAATATCTCATCGCTACTTGTTTTCCGTTAGACTGATGTAATATATTTTTTGCTAGCCCAGATACTAAAAAATAGATGTCTAATTGGTCAATCTCATCTTCCTCATGAAAAATAAATTCATTTTTCATATAGGTTTTATATGAGGATCCATCAATTAATGAACGGAATTCGTCTTCTGTAAGTAAATCAAATGGATAATGCTCTTTTAAGATAAGGTTTAAATTTGATTGATTCATTTAAACACCACCTATTCCGATAAAATAATCTTTACCTATAAACGTAACATAACTATTAGGTGAAGGAAAATAGAAGGCCTTTTCAATAATTCGTCACAATTGCCATTCATTTCTTCCTACTCGTGACTAATATCACATGAAAGACGAATAAACTTGAATACCATTCCACCACCGTTTGAATTACAAGAAATAGAGTATGAGTGTGAAGAAGTAGTTTGGATTATGCGATTTGATATTAAGCCAATAAATAAGGAAGAAGCGATTCTACAAATGAACATGTTAGATCATAATATCGTATAATCGAATAGCTCGTGATTATGGATTCATACAACCTGCTACTATTAGTGCATAGCCTCATGATTGGAGGGGACATTACTTGTTTTCAATACCAAATGTAACTTCTTCCCCAGATTCGTTCACATATGTAACTTCTTGTTTTTCATATTTAGTTAAATCAAAATTAGCTTCTTCAGGAAGATGATCTGCTACTAAATATGATTTATCAATTACTCTTATAGGATACAGTGAAAGTAATCGATATTTTGGTTATACCAGTAAAAAGGCTGAGTATTCAGGAACAGCTAACCTAGCTAAATATATTCCAGTTTCATTGACAATTTGGTTAAAAGCAGAAATCAGTGGTAGCACATTAACTACTAGAGCAAATCATAAAGCTGAAAGTAGGTGATATCTTGACTTTTATGGGAACATTTATTTTGATTTTGTTTATAGTTTTAGTAGTTTACTTAGTCAGGACTATAAAGAAAAAAAAGAAATTTAAGTCATAGTGGATCTGAGTCAATATTCTGGACACAAAAAAGTTAAGTTTTTAGTACCTGTACAAACTTAGTTTGGAGTTAGTTTGACATGGAGCCTCTGTGGGCAAGATTCC